>JAEZHS010000692.1 GCA_023436825.1 Pseudomonadota bacterium
GTCCGGAAGAGATCAGTGCCGGCTGAGCTCGGCGCGGCCGACCACCATGTGATGGACCTCGTCCGGACCATCGGCGAAACGCAGGTGGCGCTGGTTCATGTACATCTCGGCGAGCGGCGTCCAATGGGAGATGCCGGTCGCACCATGGATCTGGATCGCCTGGTCGATGATGGTGCAGACCTTCTCGGGCACCATCGCCTTGACCATGCTGACCCAGATGCGGGCCTCGCGGTTGCCCAGGACGTCCATCGCCTTGGCGGCCTTCAGCACCATGAGCCGCATGGCCTCGATCTCGATGCGCGCGCGCGACACCAGCTCGAGGTTCTTGCCGAGCGCAATCAGGTTCTTGCCGAATGCCTGGCGGGTCGATCCGCGCCTGACCATGAGGTCGAGCGCCTTCTCGGCGGCGCCGATCGAGCGCATGCAGTGATGGATACGGCCCGGTCCCAGGCGGACCTGCGAGATCTCGAACCCGCGGCCTTCGCCCAGTAGGATGTTCTCCTTGGGCACGCGCGCATTCTCGAATTTGATGTGCATGTGGCCGCGCGGGGCGTGGTCATGACCGAACACTTCCATCGGTCCCAGGATCTTCACGCCTGGCGTGTCGATGGGCACCAGGATCTGCGACTGCTGGAACTGCGGTGAGGCATCCGGGCTGGTCTTGACCATGGTGATCATGATCTTGCAGCGCGGATCGCCCGCGCCGGAGATGAAGTACTTCTCGCCGTTGATCACCCAGTCGTCGCCGTCGAGCACGGCGCGGGTGGCGACGTTCTTGGCGTCGGACGAAGCGACTGCGGGCTCGGTCATGGCGTAGGCCGAGCGGATCTCGCCGTTGAGCAGCGGCTTCAGCCACTTCTCCTTCTGCTCGGGCGTGCCGACACGCTCCAGCACTTCCATGTTGCCGGTGTCGGGCGCGGAGCAGTTGAGCGACTCCGATGCGAGCGGCTGCTTGCCGAGCTCGGCCGCGATATAGGCGTAGTCGAGGTTGGTGAGGCCGCGACCGATCTCCGAGCCGGGTAGGAAGAAGTTCCACAGGCCCGACGCCTTGGCCTTGTTCTTGGCGCCTTCGAGCAGCTCGAGCTGGCCCGGCGCCCAGCTCCAGCGATCCTTGCGGCCCTCGCCGAGCTCGAAGAACTTCTCCGTGATGGGCGCGACGTTCTCCTCGATGTGCTTCACCACCGCGTCGTACAGGGGCTGCGCCTCCTTCGACATGGCGAGGTTGTTGAGCTCGGGGTTGTTCAGGTCGGGGCGCGCCATCGCGTCCCGCTTGGCCATCACGTTCATGGGGTCTCCTCTTTCTGGCTGGAGAGACCCTAGAGGGAATTCGGGAAGGGCGAAACCTCGTGCGCAACACTCATGTTCCTCTCCCCCTTGGGGGCCCCCTTGGGGAAAGGAGCATGAGTGGCGTGCGTGTGGTGGGACGTCCTAGAACAGCCCGACAATCTTCCCGTCAGGACCGATATCGATGCTGTTGGCGGCCGGAACCTTCGGCAGGCCGGGCATGGTCATGATGTCGCCGCACACGGCCACCACGAACTCGGCCCCTGCCGACAGGCGAACTTCGCGGACCGTGACGACATGGTCGGTCGGCGCGCCCTTGGAATCGGGGTTGGTCGAGAAGCTGTACTGGGTCTTGGCGATGCAGACCGGCACCTTGCCGAAGCCCATGGCCTCGAAGGAGGCGAGCTGGTCCTGGACCGGCTTGGCAATGGCGATGTCGCGAGCCCTGTAGATCTCCTTGGCGATGGTCCGGATCTTTTCGACCAGCGGCATGTCGTCGGGATAGAGCAGCTTCATGTTGCTCTTGCCGCTATCGACTGCCTTGACCACGGCACGGGCGACGTCGGCCGCGCCCTTGCCGCCTTCGGCCCAGTGGTCGGCCATCACGGCCTCGACGCCGAGCTTGGCGCAGGCGGACTTCACCAGGGCGATCTCGGCGTCGGTATCGGCGCTGAAGCGGTTGATCGACACCACCGGCACCAGACCGAACTTCTGCACGTTCTCGACGTGGCGCTGCAGGTTGGACATGCCTGCCTCGAGTGCCTTCAGGTTCTCGGTCTTGAGGTCTTCCTTCTTCACGCCGCCATGCATCTTCAGCGCGCGGATGGTCGCCACCAGGACCACGGCATCGGGCTTGAGTCCGGTCTTGCGGCACTTGATGTCGATTAACTTCTCGCCGCCGAGGTCGGCGCCGAAGCCCGCTTCGGTCACCACGTAGTCGGCGAGCTTCAGCGCCGTCGTCGTGGCCAGCACCGAGTTGCAGCCATGAGCGATGTTGGCGAACGGACCACCATGGATGAAGGCGGGGGTGCCCTCTAGCGTCTGCACCAGGTTGGGCGCCAGCGCGTCCTTCAGCAGCACCGCCATCGGGCCGTGCGCCTTGAGATCGGCAGCGCGCACCGGCTTACGCTCGCGCGTGTACGCCACGATGATGTTGCCCAGCCGCGCCTTGAGGTCCTCGAGGTCCTTGGCCAGGCAGAAGATTGCCATGACCTCGGAGGCGACGGTGATGTCGAAGCCGTCTTCCCGCGGGAAGCCGTTGGCGACGCCGCCCAGCGACGACACGAGCTGGCGCAGGCTGCGGTCGTTCATGTCGATGGCTCGGCGCCAGGCGACGCGGCGGCCGTCGATGCCGAGTGCATTGCCCCAGTAGATGTGGTTGTCGATCAGCGCCGACAGGAGATTGTGGGCCGCGCCGATGGCGTGGAAGTCGCCGGTGAAGTGGAGGTTGATGTCCTCCATCGGCACGACCTGGGCGTAGCCGCCGCCCGCCGCACCGCCCTTCATGCCGAAGGACGGTCCCAGCGAGGGCTCGCGCAGGCAGAGCATCGCCTTCTTGCCGATATGGTTGAGCGCATCGGTCAGGCCCACCGTGGTCGTGGTCTTGCCTTCGCCAGCCGGCGTCGGCGAGATCGCCGACACCAGGATCAGCTTGCCGTTCGGCTTGTCCTTCAGCGACTTGACGTAGTCCATCGAGATCTTGGCCTTGTAGTGGCCGTAGGGCTCGAGGTTTTCAGGCGCGATGCCCAGTTTCTCTTTCGCCAACTCCATGATCGGCCGCTTGGTGGCCTCCTGGGCGATCTGGATGTCTGTCTTTGGATTGGTGTGCTGAGACGCAGGCATCGGACGTTTCCTCTCGTTACGAAACAACCTCACCCTGAGGAGCCACGCGATGCGTGGCGTCTCGAAGGGTGGGCCACAGTATTGTTGTTGCCCACCCTTCGAGACGCGCCCTTGGGGCGCTCCTCAGGGTGAGGACGTACTATTGCTCCAAGTTCAAACCAGCCGTGCGCCGACGGCGAGTTTGGCGGCGGTCGCCCATTCGCCGGCGGCGACCTTGGGGCCGTCGGCGGGCTTCACTCGCAGGACCTTGATGCGGCCGTCGGGCACCACGACAGTGAAGCCGTCGCCTGAGACCTCGACGATCTCGCCGTACTTCCCGCCGATGCCCTTGGGATCGCGCGCAGGGATGGGCTGGATGTCGAAGATCTGCAGGTTCTTGCCGTCGATCGTCGTCCAGGCTCCGGGCGCGGGATTGCAGCCGCGGATCAGCGGATCGATCTGGCGCCACGACTTGCCCCAGTCGATGCGGGCGATGTCGGCTGTTGCGCGGCCCTCGTAGGTCGCCTTGGACTCGTCCTGCTTGATGCGCGGCGCCTTGCCGGCCTTCACCAGGTCGACCGATTCCAGCATGGCGTCGACGCCCATCGGGAACAGGCGGTCGAAGTAGACCGTGCCCAGCGTGTCCTTGGGTCCGATCGGCGTCGTTTTCTGCAGGAGCACGTCGCCGGTATCGAGGCCATTGTCAGGCCAGAAGATCGAGAGGCCCGTCTCCTTCTCGCCGAGAATGATCGGCCAGTTGATGGCCGATGCGCCGCGATAGGCCGGCAGCAGCGACGGGTGGTATTGGATCGAGCCGTGCGTCGGGATGTTCAGGAATTCTTCGGGCACGAACAGGGTCACGAAGGCCATGACCTGCAGATCGGGCTTCAGAGCCTTGAACTCTTCCCACACCTCGGGCTTGCGGTAGGAGGCGGGCTGGAACACCGGCAGCTTGGCCGCCAGCGCCGCTTCCTTGAGCGGATCGGCCTTCTGGCCGGGCTTCTCCGGCGCCACATAGACGCCGACGATGTTCTCGCCGCGCTTCAGCAGCGCCTCCAGCACGGCCTTGCCGAAGGCCTGCTGACCATGGACGACGATACGCATGGGCTACTCCGCGGCTTGGGCTTTGGGCGCTTGGCCCGTCGCGCCCGACGCCTTGATCTCGGCGATCTCGCGCGGCGTGAACTTCAGCACCTTGCTCAGGATCTCGTCGGTGTGCTCGCCCAGCAGCGGCGAACGCTTCACCTCGCTGATCGAGTCGGAGAGCTTGATCGGATTGCCGACCGACAGGTATTTGCCGCGCGTCGGGTGGTCGACCTCGACGACGGTGCCGGTGTGGCGCAGCGACGGCTCTTCGGCCAGCTCCTTCATCGACAGGATTGGGCCGACCGGGATGTCGAGCGCGTTGCACTCGTTCATGACCTCGAACTTGGTCTTGGTCATGGTCCACTGCTCGATGCGCTCGAAGATCGCCTTCAGCCGCGGCAGGCGCGCCGGCGGCTTGGCGTAGTCCGGATGGGTCTTCCACTCGGGCTCGCCGATCAGGTCGCAGATCTTCTCCCACACTGGCGCCTGGGTGATGAAGTAAATGTAGGCGTTGGGATCGGTCTCCCAGCCCTTGCATTTCAGAATGACGCCGGGCTGGCCGCCGCCGGAGTCGTTGCCGGCGCGGGGTACCGCCTCGCCGAACGGGATGCCCTGGCCGTACTGCGTGTATTCCTTCAGCGGGCCGTGGGCGAGGCGCTGCTGGTCGCGTAGCTTGACGCGGCAGAGGTTCAGTACGCCGTCCTGCATCGAGGCCAGCACGCGCTGGCCGCGGCCGGTGCGCATGCGCTGGTAGAGCGCGCTCACGATGCCCAGCGCCAAGTGCAGGCCGGTTCCGGAATCGCCGATCTGCGCGCCTGTCACCAGCGGGATGCCGTCATGGAAGCCGGTCGTCGAGGCGGCACCGCCGGCGCACTGCGCGACGTTCTCGTAGACCTTGCAATCCTCGTAGGGGCCAGGGCCGAAGCCCTTCACCGAGGCCACGATCATGCGCGGATTCCATTCGTGGATGCGCTCCCAGGTCAGCCCCATGCGGTCGAGTGCGCCCGGGGCGAAATTCTCAACCAGCACGTCGCAGGTCTTCACCAGGCGCTCCAGCACCTTCATGCCCTCCTTGCTCTTTGAATCGAGCGTAATCGAGCGCTTGTTGTGGTTGAGCATGGTGAAATAGAGGCTGTCGACGCCTGGGATGTCCTGCAGCTGGCCGCGGGTGATGTCGCCCGTGCCCGGCCGCTCGACCTTGATCACATCGGCACCGAACCACGCTAGGAGCTGGGTGCAGGTCGGGCCCGACTGGACGTGCGTGAAGTCGAGGATCTTCACGCCATCGAGCGCCTTGCCGTCCATGCCCCAAGGCTTCTTCGAGACCTTGGGCAAGCCATTGCCGTTCTGCTTCTTGGCGACGACCTTGAGCGCCGGCCTCTTGGCTGCCTTGGCCTTCTTGGCGGCCTTGTCCTTGGCTTTCGCCTTCTTGTCCTTCTTCTTCGCCATGTTCCTTCTCCGATCTACTTCTTGCGCAGCTTGCTTTGCGGGTTGAGGTTGCCGATGCGGCCGCTCTCGGCGCCGGCCGCCGGGTCGATGACGGCGTTGATCAATGTCGGCTTGCGGGAATCGAGCGCCTCGTTGACGGCGCGTCGAAGCTCGTCCGGCGTGGTGGCGTTGACTCCGATACCGCCGAACGCCTCGGCCATCTTGTCGTAGCGGGCGCCCTTCACGAAAGCGGTCGTCGCCGGGTCCGAGCCGCCGCCGGTGTTCACGCCGTCGCCGCGATAGATGCCGTCGTTGTTGAAGACCACGACGCAGACCGGCAGCTCGTATCGGCAGATCGTCTCGATCTCCATGCCGCAGAAGCCGAAGGCGCTGTCGCCCTCGACCGCCAGCACCGGATGGCCGGTCTCGACCGCGGCGGCGATCGCCGAGCCAATACCGACGCCCATGACGCCCCAGGTGCCGACGTCGAGCCGCTTGCGCGGCTTGTACATGTCGATGGCGCCGCGGGCGAGGTCGAGAGTGTTGGCGCCCTCGTTGACCAGGATCGTGTCCGGCCTTTCCTTGATGATGGCGCGCAGCGCACCCAGCGCGCCGTGATAGTCCATCGGCGATTTGTTGTTCATGAAGCGCGGCGCCATCTTGGCGACGTTCTCGTCGCGCTTGGCCTTGACCGCGCCGGTCCAGTCGGCAGGTGCTGGCGACCAGCTGCCGCCCATGCCGTCGAGCAACGCCTGGACGCAGGAGCCGATGTCGCCCACCACGGGGGCGGCGATCTCGACATTGCTGTCCATCTCGCGCGGCTCGATGTCGACCTGGATGAACTTCTTGGGGGCATCGCCCCAGGTCCTGCCCTTGCCATGCGACAGCAGCCAGTTCAGGCGCGCGCCGATCAGCATGACGACGTCGGAGTCCTTCAGAACGGTCGAGCGGGCCGCACCGGCGCACTGCGGATGCATGTCCGACAGCAGGCCCTTGGCCATGCTCATCGGCAGGAAGGGCACGCCGCTCTTCTCCACCAGCGCCTTGATCGCGTCATCGGCCTGCGCGTAGGCCGCGCCCTTGCCGAGGATGATCAGCGGCCGCTTGGCGGCCTTCAGCACATCGAGGGCGCGCTTGACCGCGGCGGGCGAGGGGATCTGCGCCGGGGCAGCATCGATCACCTTCACCAGGGACTTTGCGCCGGCATCGGCGTTCATCACTTGGGCGAAGAGCTTCGCCGGCAGGTCGAGATAGACGCCACCCGGACGGCCCGACACCGCGGCGCGAATGGCGCGCGCGAAGCCGATGCCGATGTCCTGCGCGTGCAGCACGCGATAGGCCGCCTTGCACAGCGGCTTGGCGATGGCGAGCTGGTCCATCTCCTCGTAGTCGCCCTGCTGCAGGTCGACGATCTCGCGCTCCGACGAGCCCGAGATTAGGATCATCGGGAAGCAGTTGGTCGTGGCGTGGGCAAGCGCCGTGAGGCCGTTGAGGAAGCCGGGCGCGGAGACAGTCAGGCAGACGCCGGGCTTCTTGGTCAGGAAGCCCGCGATCGCGGCGGCATAGCCTGCGTTCTGCTCATGGCGGAACGACAGCACGCGAATGCCGGCAGCCTGCGCCAGGCGGCCGAGATCGGTGATGGGGATGCCCGGCACGCCGTAGATCGTGTCGATGCCGTTCAGCTTCATCGCATCGATGACGAGGCTGAAGCCGTCCGTCAGGTCCTGGGTCTCATCCACTGTTTCTTTGACTGCTGCCTCGGCCATGCGTTCCTCCCGAAATTCCTCTCTCAGTCCAGATAGTCGGCGTGCTTGGCGACATGCTCGGCGAGGCCGAGCGCATGCTGGCGCACCAGGTCCTCGGCCCGCTCGGTGTCGCGCGCTTCGAGTGCCTGAATGATGTTCATGTGATCGCGGATCGAGCGGTCGACGCGGTCATCCTCGCCGATCGTGGCGCCGCGGATCATGCGCATGTGGGTGAACAGGTTCTCCGCCAGCCGGATCAGCGCCTGGTTGCCGCTGAGCTCGATGATGCTCTGGTGGAAGGCGATGTTGACCTCGGAATATTCGTCGAGCTTGGCGTGCAGCTTGTTGCCTTCGAAGGTCGTGAACATGCGCCTCAGCCCTGCGATGTCTTCGTCGCTGGCATGCTCGGTGATCAGGCGCGCCGCCATGCTTTCCAGCGCGGCCCAGGCCTGGATCAGCTCGATGACCTCGTTCTTGGTCTTGCGGACAACGTAAACGCCGCGGCGCGGGATGGATCGGACGAAGCCTTCTCGCTCGAGCTGCGCCATCGCCTCGCGTACCGGCGTGCGGGAAATCCCGAAATCCTGGGCGAGCTGGCGTTCGTCGAGCCGGATGTCGGTGCGCGACCGGTAGATGTCCGAAGACATGATGACGTTGCGCAAGGCCGCGTAGGCCTTGTCCTTGAACGTCTCCCGACTGTCGATCGGGGCGACCACCAGGCGCGCTTCGCTCATGGAAACGGGCTGTTCCCTCGTTGCTGCCGGCGCCAACCGGCTTATACATTATTAATAATACCACGGCGGACCATCGTCCAATGGTCCGCCGTGACATTTTATTGCGCGAAATATGCCGGCTACGCCGCCGCGAGGTCGTCGTCCTTGCCTTCGGCCTGGCGCTCGACCAGGCGGCGGTAGATGCCACTCTTGATCCGCATCAGGGCGGCATGGTTGCCGTCCTCGACGATGCGACCATGGTCAAAGACCAGGATCCGGTCGAGCTCGCGCACCGTGGACAGGCGGTGAGCGATCACGAGCGTCGTGCGGCCCTGCATCAGCGTATGCATGGCGTCCTGGATCAATGCCTCCGATTCGCTGTCGAGGCTCGAGGTCGCCTCGTCCAGGATCAGGATCGGCGCATCGGCCAGGAAGGCGCGCGCGAGCGCCACCCGCTGGCGTTCGCCACCGGAGAGCTTGACGCCGCGCTCGCCGACCAGGGTGGCGTAGCCCTGGGGCAGCCGGTTCACGAACACGTCGGCGTGGGCAAGCCGCGCCGCCGCCTCGATCTCGGCCATCGTGGCATCGGGCCGGCCATAGGCGATGTTCTCGGCGAGCGAGCGGTGGAACAGCACCGGCTCCTGCTGCACGATCGCCACCTGCCGGCGCAGGCTCTCCTGCGTGACCGCGGCGATGTCCTGGCCGTCGATCGCGATGCAACCACCGTCGAGGTCGTACAGCCGCTGCACGAGCTTGACGAAGGTCGTCTTGCCCGAGCCCGATCGTCCGACGAGGCCGACGCGCTGGCCCGGCGGAATCCGGACCGACAATCCGTCATAGACCTGCCGGTCGAGCGCAGGATAGCGGAAGCGCACCTGGTCGAACTGAATGTCGCCATGCCTGATCGAGATCTCGCCCGCACCAGGTCGGTCTTCCACGCCGAACGGCTGCTGGTGAAAGTCGACCAGTTCCTCCAGGTCGCTGGTCGACCTCTGGACGTTGTGCACGTGGTGGCCGATGTCGCGCAGGTAGCCGTTGATCACGCCGTAGGCCGTGAGCACGAAGGTGACGTCGCCCAGAGTCGCCGCGCCCTGCCACCAGAACAACAGCGCAAGCCCGATCACGACGACGCGCAGCATCATCAGGATGGCCTGCTGCAGGATGCCGGTGAGGGTATGCCTGTTCCAGGTCACCCAGGTGCGCGACCGCCAGCGCGCCAGAACGCGGCCGAGACGGGCGTCCTCGCGCGTTTCCGCGCCGAACGCCTTGACCACCGGGTTGCAGCTCACCGCATCGGCCAGCGCGCCGCCAAGGCGGCTGTCCCAGGCGTTGGAGCGCCGCGTCACGGGCGTGACATAGTCGAGCGACAGCTTCACCGTCACCGCCACGTAGAGGATGCTGCCCATGCCGACGGCCAGCCCCATCAGCGGCCAGTGCCAGCCGAACAGGATTGTGGCGCCAAGGAGCACGACGAGAGACGGCCACAGCGCCACGAGCACCGTATCGTTCAGCAGGTCGAAGGCCCACACGCCGCGCGTGAGCTTGCGCACCGTGGCGCCCGCGAAGCTGTTGGCGTGCCAATCCGTGGAGAAGCGCTGGACACGCCAGAAGGTCTCGTGCGCCACCTCGCTCATCATGCGCAAGGTGAACCGAATGATGCCCCTGAAAACGCCATAGCGCAGGGCCACGAGGGCGATGCCGAGCCCGACAATGGCGGCGAATGCCCGTAGCGCGTCGCGCACGCCGGCGTCGCGCGTCCGCGTGGCGTCGGCCAGGGCGTCGACCATCTGCCCGGCAAACAGTGGCATGGCGAGCTCGGCGGCCGCGATCAGCACCAGGCCGGCCGCCATCACCGAGGCCAGGCGCCATTGCAGCCGCCAGCGGCCGGCGACGAACCGGATTGTCCGGATGAGCGGGTCTTTGCCTCGCTCGGATCTGCGAGAAATCATTGCACGATGCCTCGCCCGTGAAAGGGCGATGGCTCCTGAAAAGGTCGTTCGACCGAAGGCCGGGTGAGCCGGCAGCGTTCGACGACGTGAATGGTCAGAAAAGCGGAAGCAGGCGGCGCGCTCGGCGGCGGCCGCGGTCGGACCTAATGCCTGAAGCGGGCGAGGTCCGGTGCGCAGCCGGCGGGAGCGACGGTGTTGAACATGATGGAGTGCATCAACGTCTCCCTGGCTGGGGTTGCATCGAGGGAGGGCAAACTATGCCTCGAAGCGTCCTCGGGCAAGGGCGCTTCGACGATTTCCCGACCGAGGCTGTCGCACTGTGGCGGCAACGCCACAGCGCTTCGGAACATGGAAGGGGAACGTGAAGAAGGCTCAGGCTGCGCGGCGCGGGGTGAGTAGTCGCCCGTACAGGTTCGAAAGCGCCGGCCAGAACAGGGCGACCAGGCCCAGGAGCATGATGGTGCTGACCAGGCCGTTGGAGAAGAACACCCCGAGCCCGCCCTGGGAGATCAGCAGCGACTGGCGGAAGGCTTCCTCGGCCTTGTCGCCCAGCACGATGGCCAGGACCAGCGGCGCCAGCGGATAGTTGCACTTCTTCAGGAAGTAGCCGGCCACGCCGAACACCAGCATCATCACCACGTCGAACGTGTTGTTGTGCACCGTGTAGGCGCCGATGGCGCAGATCACCAGGATGATCGGCGCGATGATGCTGAACGGCACGCGCAGGATGGCGGCGAAGAACGGCACCATGGTCAGCACGATGATCAGGCCGACGACGTTGCCGAGATACATGCTGGCGATCAGGCCCCAGACGAAGTCCTTCTGCTCGACGAACAGCAGCGGCCCGGGCTGCAGGCCCCAGATCAGCAGGCCGCCCAGCAGCACCGCGGCGGTCGGCGAGCCGGGCACGCCGAGCGACAGCATGGGTAGCAGCGCCGACGTGCCCGCGGCATGCGCCGCCGTCTCGGGCGCCACCACGCCCTCGATCTCGCCCTGGCCGAACTTGTCGCCCTTGCGCGAAGCGCGCTTGGCGATGCCGTAGCTCATGAACGAGGCGGGCGTCGCTCCGGCCGGCGTGATGCCCATCCAGCAGCCGATCAGGCAGGAGCGCAACGAGGTCATCCAGTAGCGCGGCAGCTCCTTCCAGGTCTGCCACACGACGGTGGGATTGATGCTGGCGGCCTTGCCCTTGAAGGACAACCCTTCCTCCATGGTGAGCAGGATCTCGCCGATGCCGAACAGGCCGATCACGGCCACCAGGAAGTCGAACCCGCTCAGCAATTCGGTCGAGCCGAAGGTCAGGCGAAGCTGGCCGGTCACCGTGTCGGTGCCGACGGCCGCCAGCGCGAAGCCCAGCATCATGGCGGCGATGGTCTTGGTCGGCGGCTCCTTGCCCATGCCGACGAAGCTGCAGAAGGCGAGGAAGAACACCGAGAACTTCTCGGCCGGCCCGAACTGCAGGGCAAAGCTCGCCACCAGCGGCGCGGCTAGGGTGATGACGATGACGGCGAACAGCGCGCCGACGAAGGACGAGGTGAAGGCCGCCGTCAGCGCCTCGCCGGCCTTGCCGTTCTGCGCCATCGGATGGCCATCAAAGGTGGTGGCGACCGACCACGGCTCGCCCGGGATGTTGAACAGGATCGAGGTGATTGCGCCGCCGAACAGCGCGCCCCAGTAGATGCACGACAGCAGGATGATGGCTGATGTCGGCGACATGCTGAAGGTGAGCGGCAGCAGGATCGCCACGCCGTTGGCGCCGCCCAGCCCGGGCAGCACGCCGATGATCACGCCCAGCACGATGCCGATCACCATGTACAGGACGTTCTGCCAGCTGAGGACGACGGCGAAACCCGTCATCAAGTCGCCAATGCCTTCCATCGCTTCTCGATCCTCTTCTCGCCCAGCCTAAAGGCCGAGCAGCTCCTCGAGCGGCCCCTTGGGCAACGGCACGAGGAACCACATTTCGAACGTTACGTAGGTGATCACCGGCAGGCCGACGCTGATGGCGAGGATGAGCGGCCAGCCGTAACGGCCGATCCAGCGCATGAAGCCTGCGATCAGCAGCGCCGAGGCGAGATAGATGCCGAGCCACGGGATCGCGCCGACATAGATCGTGAGCGGCAGCACCACCTTCAGGACCTGGGCGATCTGCATCCAGGTCGCGAAGACCTTGCGGCTGCCGTGAGTGTAGGCTCGGACGAGGTTATAGGCGCTGGCGCCGATCACGATCAGCCCGATCCAGAAGGGGAAGAAGCCCGATTTGGGTCCTTCAGCGCCCCAACCGGTGCCGACCTGCAGGCTGCCTACGATGGCGGCGATGCCCAGCAGCGCCATGAAGGCGGCGACGCCCATCTCGACATGATGCTGGCGTGGACCGGCAGACGATGGGTCATCCGGGGAGTTGGACATGAGCGGCCTCTATTGCCCGCGATTACGCATAAGAATGCCGGGAGCGTCGCGTCGCCCCCGGCAAACACTGTGAAATCAGTGATCAATTGGTGGCGAGGAAGCCCGCTTCCTTCATCAGGTCGCGATGGCGCTTCTCCTCGGCCTCGACCCACTTGGTGTAGTCCGCGCCGGTCATGAAGGACTGGTTGAAGGCGCCGTCCGCCATGAGCTGCGCCCATTCTGGCGTGGCACGCACCTTCTTGAACAGTTCGACGTAGTAGTCGACCGAATCCTTGGGCGCATTCGCCGGCATGAAGATGCCGCGCAGCATCAGGTACTCGATGTCGAGGCCCTGGCTCTTGCAGGTCGGGATGCTCGACCACGACAGGTCGCCCGCGATCTTCTCCTTGCCCGACAGCGGCTTGCTGTCGAAGACGCAGAGCGGGCGGACCTTGCCGGCGCGCCACTGCGCCACCGCTTCGATCGGGTTGTTGACCGTCATGTCGACATGCTTGCCGACGAGCTGGACAGCGACCTCTCCGCCGCCCTTGTACGGCACGTAGGTGATCTTGGTGCCGGTCGCCTTCTCCAGTGCGACGGTAATGATCTGGTCTTCCTGCTTGGAGCCGGTGCCGCCCATCTTGAACTGGCCGGCGGGCGCCGCCTTCATGGCAGCTACCAGCTCACCGACCGTCTTGTAGGGCGCATCCGCGTTGACCCACAGCACGAACTCGTCGAGCGCCAGCATCGCCACCGGGGTCATGTCCTTCCACGAGAAGGGAATGCCCGTCGCCAGCGGCGTCGTGAACAGGTTCGACAGCGTGATGACGAGTTTGTTGCCGTTGCCCTTGGAATTCTTGATGTCGAGAAAGCCTTCGCCGCCGGCACCACCGGCCTTGTTGACCACCACCATGCTCTGCTTCATGAGATTGTGCTTGGTAATGATGCCCTGGATCATGCGGGCCATCTGGTCGGCGCCGCCGCCGGTGCCCGCGGGCACGATGAATTCGACGTTGCGCGTCGGTTCCCAAGCACTCGCCGGTGTAACGTAGAAGCCAGCAGCAAACGCCGTCATGGCGACAGCAATCGCCCGCCTGCGAAGCGCATCAATCATACCTTGGTTCCTCCCGAAGCACTTTTTTGTGCTAGTTGTGCAAAAAATTCTACAATGATCGCCTGTACGGGTCGAGCACTGACGAACCAATGATCGACAAGCTCGAGTTCCTCATCGCGCTGGCGCGGGAAAAGAACTTCGGCAAGGCGGCCGAGCAATGCGGCGTGACGCAACCGACTTTTTCCGCAGGCATAAAGCAACTTGAGGACACGCTCGGCGTAATGCTTGTGCAGCGCACATCGCGCTTCCTCGGATTCACCGCCGAGGGCGAGCGCGTGCTCCACTGGGCGCGCACCATCGTGGCCGACACACGGGCCATGCGGGAGGAAGTGCGCACTCTCAAGCAGGGGTTGAGTGGCCATCTCAAGATCGCCGCGATACCCACAGCGCTTGCCATGGTCTCGGCGCTGACCACGCCCTATCGAGCCAAGCATCCCAACGTGAAGTTCACGATCCTGTCTCGGACTTCGATCGATATCCTGTCGATGCTGGAGAACCTCGAGGTAGATGCCGGCCTGACCTACATCGACAACGAGCCCCTGGGCCGTCTGCGCGCCGTACCGCTCTATCTCGAGCAGTACCGTCTGCTGACTTCGGCCGATAGCCCGTTAGGCGAGCGCGACCAGGTCACATGGACCGACGTCGCCCGCATCCCGCTTTGCCTGCTGACGCCTGACATGCAGAACCGGCGCATTATCGACAGCCTGCTGCACGCGGCCGGCGGCCACCCCGAGCCAACCCTCGAATCCAATTCGATGATCGTCCTGTTCTCGCACGTGCGTACCGGGCGTTGGGCGAGCGTGATGCCGGAGAAGCTGGCCGATACGCTCGGCCTCACGGAGCGCCTGCGCTCGATTCCGATTGTCGAGCCCGAGGCCGTCCATCAGATCGGGCTCGTCGTCCCGCCGCGCGAGCCCATGACACCTTTGGTATCTGCGCTCGTTGCGGAGGCAACCCATCTGGCTGCCAAAATGCGGTGAACGCTATTAGTTGGGCAGTCAGCGTTCACTATACCATATCTAGATGTACCCAATAGTCAAAACCAGCGGTAGATCGGTAATTCGATAGATTTATTCTATTGCATCACATGTTAGCTTTATTGCTTGCGGGGTGAGCACGGCCCAATAGCTGGACAGCGATGGCCGGAAGGTCCGGCCGGTAGCCATTTGGAGTGTTCCGGCATGGCGGCGTGGAACGAAGCGCAGGCCAACGACATCATTAGCCGCCACGCGGGCCGCGAGGGGGCGCTGCTGCCCATCCTTCACGATATCCAAGCGGCGTTCGGCCATGTGCCGGCGCCGGCGGTGCCCGCCATAGCCCACGCGCTCAACCTCACCCGCGCGGAAGTTCACGGCGTCGTCACGTTCTACCACGATTTTCGCGACAGACCGGCTGGCCGCCACGTGCTGAAGCTCTGCCGCGCCGAGGCTTGTCAGTCGGTGAATGGTGAACGCCTGGCGAGGCAGTTCCTCGATCGCTTCGGTATCGAGTGGGGCGGCACGACGCCGGACGGCCGCCTCACGATCGAGGCCACCTATTGCCTGGGTCTCTGCGCCTCGGGCCCGTCGGCCATGCTCGACGGCGAGCCGATCGGGCGACTGACCACCAGTTCGGTCGACGACATCGCACGCGAGGTCGGCTGATGACCACGCGCATCTTCGTTCCACGTGACGCTGCGGCCCGTGCTGTCGGCGCCGACAAGGTTGCGGCAGCCATAGCCGAGGAGACCAGGCGGAAAGGCTTGTCGGTCGAGATCGTGCGTACCGGCTCGCGTGGCCTGTTCTGGCTGGAGCCCCTTGTCGAGGTCGAGACGCCCGG
The DNA here is from genome assembly GCA_023436825.1 of Pseudomonadota bacterium. The sequence continues at coordinate 15,347 of JAEZHS010000692.1, forward strand.
TGGCCGCATCGGTTTCGGACCGGTAGCAGTGAAGGAGGTCGCGAACCTGTTCGCCGACGGCTTGCCCGCTGCCTCGCATCCGCTGTGTGTGGGCCGGCCGGAGGAGATCCCCTTCCTCAAGCGCCAGACGCGCATCACCTTCGCTCGCTGCGGCATCGTCGATCCCTTGTCGCTGGCGGACTATCGTGCGCACGGCGGCTGGCGCGGCCTGGAGCGGGCGAGGAGCCTCGGTCCGGCCGCCACCGTGGAAGAGGTCACCAGGTCGGGGCTGCGTGGCCGTGGCGGAGCGGGCTTTCCGACCGGCATCAAGTGGAAGACCGTCGCCGATACCGCGGCCGACCAGAAGTACATCGTCTGCAACGCCGACGAGGGCGATTCGGGCACCTACGCCGACCGCATGATCATGGAAGGCGATCCGTTCGTGCTGATCGAGGGCATGGCGATCGCAGGCTTCGCCGTAGGCGCGACCAAAGGCTACATCTACATCCGCTCCGAGTACCCCGACGCCATCCGCGTCATGGAGGGCGCGATCGCGCTGGTCGAGCGAGAGGGGTTCCTCGGAGCAGAGACCAAGTTCGACCTCGAAGTGCGGGTCGGCGCCGGAGCCTATGTCTGCGGCGAGGAGACCTCGCTGCTGGAGAGCCTCGAAGGCAAGCGTGGCCAGGTGCGGGCCAAGCCGCCGCTGCCGGCGCACAAGGGCCTCTTCGGCAGGCCTACGGTCATCAACAACCTGATCTCCCTCGCCACGGTCCCATTCATTCTGGCTGACGGCGCCGAGCGTTATGCGGCGCTGGGCATGGGCCGCTCGCGCGGCACCATGCCGATCCAGCTCGCCGGCAACGTCAAGCATGGCGGCCTGTTCGAGGCGGCTTTCGGCCTGACCCTGGGCGAGATCGTCGACGATATCGGTGGCGGCACCCGCACCGGCCGCCCGGCGCGCGCCGTGCAGGGCGGCGGGCCGCTCGGCGCCTACTTCCCGCGCAGGCTGTTCGATACGCCGTTCGACTACGAGGCATTCGCCGCCCTCGACGGGCTGATCGGCCACGGCGGCGTCGTCGTGTTCGACGACACCGTCGACATGGCGCACCAGGCGCGCTTTGCGCTCGAATTCTGCGCCCTCGAATCCTGCGGCAAGTGCACGCCCTGCCGCATCGGCTCGGTGCGCGGCACCGAGACCATGGACAAGATCATCCGCGGCGAGCGCGTCGAGGCAAACCTCGCGCTGATCACCGACCTCTGCCAGACCTTGAAGTTCGGCTCGCTGTGCGCCCTTGGCGGTTTCACGCCCTATCCGGTGATGAGCGCCATCCGGCATTTCCCCGAGGATTTCGACCGCCCGCGCCTCAGGGCAGCGGCGGATAGGAGCTAGCCATGTCTCTCGTTCACGAGACCGATTACGGCACGCCAGCCAGCAAGTCGTCGGAGATGGTGACGCTCACCATCGACGGTCAGAGCGTCACGGTCCCCGTCGGCACTTCGATCATGCGCGCGGCGATGGACATCGGCACCCAGGTGCCCAAGCTCTGCGCCACCGACTCCGTCGATGCCTTCGGCTCCTGCCGACTCTGCCTGGTCGAGATCCAGGGCCGTCCCGGCACGCCCGCCTCGTGCACCACGCCAGTCGCGGCGGGCATGGTGGTGTCTACCCAGACCGAGCGGCTGAAGCAGATCCGCAAGGGCGTGATGGAGCTCTACATTTCCGATCACCCGCTCGACTGCCTGACCTGCGCCGCCAACGGCGACTGCGAACTGCAGGACATGGCAGGCGCGGTCGGCTTGCGTGACGTGCGTTACGGCTATGACGGCGAGAACCACACCAGGCAGGAAAAGGACGAGTCGAATCCGTATTTCACCTTCGATCCGTCCAAGTGCATCGTCTGCTCGCGCTGCGTGCGCGCCTGCGAGGAGGTGCAGGGCACCTTCGCGCTCACCATCCAGGGCCGCGGCTTCGATTCAAAGGTGTCGGCCGGCATGGCCGAGCCGTTCGTCGATTCGGAGTGCGTGTCGTGCGGCGCCTGCGTGCAGGCCTGCCCGACGGCGACCCTGTCGGAGAAAAGCGTCATCGAGATCGGCACCCCCGAGCATTCGATGGTGACGACCTGCGCCTATTGTGGCGTCGGCTGCAGCTTCAAGGCGGAGATGCGCGGCGAGGAGCTGGTGCGCATGGTCCCCTACAAGGACGGCAAGGCCAATCGCGGGCATTCCTGCGTAAAAGGCCGGTTCGCCTGGGGCTATGCCAACCATCGCGAGCGCATCCTGAAGCCGATGATTCGCGAGGCCATCGACCAGCCGTGGCGCGAGGTGACCTGGGAGGTCGCGATCAACCGGGTCGCTTCGGAATTCAAGCGTCTGCAGGCCAAGCACGGCCGGCTGGCGATCGGCGGCATCACCTCGTCGCGCTGCACCAACGAGGAGACCTACCTGGTCCAGAAGCTGGTGCGCGGCGGCTTCGGCAACAACAACGTCGATACCTGTGCGCGCGTCTGCCATTCGCCGACCGGCTACGGGCTCAGGACCGCCTTCGGCACTTCGGCCGGCACGCAGGATTTCGATTCGGTCGAGCATACCGATGTCGTGCTGATCATCGGCGCCACCCCGACCGACGCCCATCCAGTGTTCGCCTCGCGCATGAAGAAGCGTCTGCGCCAGGGCGCTGAGCTCATCGTCATCGATCCGCGCCGCATCGACTTGGTGCGCACGCCGCACATCGAGGCCAAGTATCACCTGCCGCTCCGGCCCGGCACCAACGCCGCGATCCTGAACGCCCTCGCGCACGTCATCGTCACCGAAGGCCTGGTGAACGAGAAGTTCGTCCGAGACTACTGCGACCTCGACGCCTTCGAGCACTGGGCAACTTTCGTCTCGGACCCGCAGAACAGCCCCGAGAACGTGGCTCTCGTGAGCGGCGTGTCGGCTGACGCCATTCGGGGCGCGGCGCGGCTCTACGCCTCGGGCAAGAACAGCGCGATCTACTACGGTCTCGGTGTCACCGAGCACAGCCAGGGCACGACGGCGGTGATGGCGCTCGCGAACCTCGCCATGGCGACCGGCAACCTTGGTCGTCCGGGCGTCGGCGTGAACCCGCTGCGCGGCCAGAACAACGTCCAGGGCTCGTGCGACATGGGCAGCTTCCCGCACGAACTGTCGGGCTATCGCCACATCTCCGACGACGCCACGCGCACCATGTTCGAGAAGCTGTGGGGCCGACCGCTCGACGCCGAGCCCGGCCTCCGCATACCCAACATGTTCGACGCGGCGATCGATGGCAGCTTCAAGGGCCTCTACGTGCAGGGTGAGGACATCCTGCAGTCCGATCCCAATACCAAGCACGTGAAGGCGGCGCTTGCGGCCATGGAATGCGTCGTCGTGCAGGACCTCTTCTTGAACGAGACGGCGAACTACGCCCACATCTTCCTGCCGGGCTCGACCTTCCTGGAGAAGGACGGCACCTTCACCAATGCCGAGCGCCGCATCAACCGCGTGCGCAAGGTCATGACGCCGAAGAACGGCATGGCCGACTGGGAGATCACGCTGGCCATCGCCAAGGCGATGGGCTTCGAGATGCCCTACAAGCATCCGTCCGAGATCATGGACGAGATCGCGCGGCTGACGCCGACCTTCGCCGGCGTCTCGTTCGACCTTCTTGACGAGGTCGGCTCGGTCCAGTGGCCCTGCAACGAGAAGGCGCCGCTCGGCACGCCGGTCATGCACATCGGCGGCTTCGTCCGCGGCAAGGGCAACTTCATGATCACCGAGTACGTGCCGACCGACGAGAAGGTCGGTCCGCGCTTCCCGCTGCTGCTGACCACCGGCCGTATCCTCAGCCAGTACAACGTCGGAGCCCAGACGCGGCGCACCGACAACGTGGTGTGGCACGACGAGGACGTGCTGGAGATCCATCCGCACGATGCCGAGGAGCGTGGCGTGCGCAATGGCGATTGGGTGAAGCTCGACAGCCGCGCCGGCGGCACGACGCTCAGGGCCAGGATCACCGACCGCGTGGCGCCGGGCGTGGTCTACACGACCTTCCATCATCCTGCGACGCAGGCCAACGTCGTCACCACCGACTTTTCGGACTGGGCTACCAATTGTCCCGAATACAAGGTCACGGCAGTCCAGGTATCGCCGTCGAACGGCCCCAGCGACTGGCAGCGCGAATATAACGAGCAGGCCGAGCACAGCCGGCGCATCGCCAAGGTGGCGGCGGAGTAGGCGATGTCGTCGACGATGGACAAGCTGGTGATGATGGCCAACCAGATCGGCAAGTTCTTCGAGCCGCAGCGCGACGGCGACCCGGTGACGGGCATCACCGACCATCTGGAGAAGTTCTGGGACCCGCGCATGAAGGCCAACATCGTCGCCCATTGGCGGGCGGGCGGGGCGGGGCTGGATGGCCCTGTTCGTGAAGCCATCGGGAGGCTAAAGGAGGCGAAACGCGAGGCGCCTCTTGAAGCCGGCAGATGAGCTGACGATCGTCTTCGACCAGGCGGGCACGCACGCCCAGTTCGTGCGCGACCACCTGGACTTCTTCAATGTCGGGGCCACCGGCGTTTCGGCCTACTACGCCGTCCATTATTTCCTGAAGAACGAGCGCTCCGAGGTCCTGGGCGGCCTTCTGGGCAGCATCTGGGGCGGCTGGCTGCATATCTCGTATCTGTGGATCGACGAGGCCGTCCGCGGCCGACGCTGGGCGACCAGGCTCATGGACCAGGCCGAGGCATATGCCCGAGAGCGGGGCTGCCATTCAGTCCAGCTCGACACCCATTCCTTCCAGGCGCGGCCGTTCTACGAGCGGCGGGGTTACGAGGTGTTCGGGACCCTCGACGACTATCCCAAAGGTCACAAGAAGTTCTTCCTCAGGAAGAAACTGTAGCGCCATATCCCGCTTGATCCGGGGGGCGTAACCCGTTCTGATTACGGAGCGAATTTCCTCGTTCACCGCCCATTTTGAGGACGAACGGTCATGACCAACGACAACCCCGACAACAAGTGGATCGGCAAGCGTACTCCCCGGCCCGATGGCGCCGACAAGGTGACCGGGCGGGCGGCCTACGCCGCCGACACCACCATGCCCGGCATGCTCTGGGGTAAGGTGCTGCGCAGCCCGCATCCGCACGCTCGCATCAAGTCCATCGACACCTCGAAGGCCGAAGCGCTGCCGGGCGTCATGGCGGTGATGACTTCCAAGGACATCGTCGATTTCCCGATCGATAAGGGACCGGTGATGCTGGGCATCCAGGACATGCGCTGGATGTGCCGCAACGTCATGGCGCGAGACAAGGCGCTGTTCCATGGCCATCCGGTGGCCGCCGTCGCCGCGATCTCGCAGTCGGTCGCCGCCGAGGCTCTCAAGCTCATCAAGGTCGATTACGAGGTCCTGCCCTGGGCGATCAGCATCAAGGATGCGATGAAGCCCGACGCCACGCCCCTGCATGATCACGTCAAATTCGACGGCAAGCCGTCCAACATCGCGGGCACCCTCGAGCACAAGAAGGGCGACGTCGAAGCCGGCTTCAAGGAGGCCGACGTCATCGTCGAGCGCAGCTTCGAGACCGAGGCGGTGCACCAGGGCTATATCGAGCCGCACGCCTGCCTGGTCAGCGTCGTCGACGGCAAGGCCACGATCTGGAGCTCCAGCCAGGGCCAGTTCATGGTCCGCGCCATGTCCGCGCTGCTCACCGGCATGCAGCAGAGCGATATCCGCGCCATCCCGGCAGAGATCGGTGGTGGCTTCGGCGGCAAGACCATCATCTATCTCGAGCCGCTGGCGCTGGTGCTGGCCAGGAAGTCGGGTCGGCCGGTCAAGATGGTGATGTCGCGCGAAGAAGTGTTCCGCGCTTCCGGTCCGACTTCGGGCTCGATGAGCAAGGTCAAGATCGGCGCCAAGAAGGACGGCACGATCGTCGCGGGGCAGGGCACCTACTGGCTTCAGGCCGGCGCCTTCCCGGGTTCGCCGATCCGCGGCGCTGCCGGCTGCGCCTTCGGCCCCTACGACATCCCGAACGCCCATACGCTGGGGTACGACGTTGTCTCCAATCGCTCGAAGGTCGCGGCCTACCGCGCGCCGGGCGCGCCGATCGGCGCCTATGCCGTCGAATGCGTGCTCGATGAGCTGGCTGAGAAGCTCGGCATGGATCCGCTCGAGCTGCGCCTAAAGAACGCGGCCAAGCAGGGCACCAAGGCTGTCCATGGCCCGGTCTATCCGGTGATGGGCTACCAGGAGACGGTGCGCCAGGCGATCGACCATCCGCACTACAAGGCGCCGCTCGGTCCAAACCAGGGCCGCGGCGTGGCGAGCGGCTACTGGTTCAACGCCGGCGGCGAATCGAGTGCGGAAATGCGCATCAACGAGGACGGCTCGGTCGTGGTGATGACCGGCCATCCCGACATCGGCGGCTCGCGCGCTTCGACCGCCAACATCGCCGCTGAGCTTCTGGGCATCGACCACGGCAAGATCCAGGTGCTGATCGGCGACACCAGCAGCATCGGCTTCTCGAACCTGACCGGCGGCAGCCGCGTCACCTTCGCATCGGCGATGGTGGTCACGCAGTCGGCGGAGAAGGTCATCAAGACCCTGTGCGAGCGCGCGGCCAAGATCTGGAAGATCGAGCCCGAAGCGGTGACCTGGGACAACGGCTTCGCCCGTCCGGCCGGCGACAATGCCGGCAAGTTCGAGCCGCTGTCGCTGGCCCAGATTGCGGCCAAGGCGAGCGAGACGGGTGGCCCGATCGGCGCCGGTGCCTCGAGCAACACCGCGGGCGCCGAGGGCGGCTTCAGCACCCACATCTGCGACGTCGAGATCGATCCCGCCACTGGCCGCGTCTGGGTCACGCGCTACACGGCCTTCCAGGACGTCGGCCGAGCGATCCATCCCGACTACGTCGAAGGCCAGATACAGGGCGGCGTCGCCCAGGGCATCGGCTGGGCATTGAGCGAGGAATACATCTACGACAAGCACGGCAAGCTCGATAACGCGGGCTTCCTCGACTACCGCATGCCGGTGACGTCGGACCTGCCCAAGCTCGACGCTGTCATGATCGAGGTGCCCAATCCCAAGCATCCTCAAGGCGTGCGCGGCGTCGGCGAGGTGCCGCTGGTTCCAGTGATGGCGGCCGTTGCCAATGCCATTCACAATGCGACCAACCTGCGCCTCTACAGCCTGCCCATGTCGCCGCCGAAGGTGCTGGAAGCGCTGGAGACCGAGCCGCTCGCCAAGGCCGCCGACTGATCCGCTGGGGGCGCGCCACTTAGTGGCGCGTCATGACACCCCTTACCTGATGCCGAGCTCGCGCAGCTTCTTGTCGAGCGACAGGAGATCGGACCAGCTCTGTCGCTTGCTGGCGGCCGTGCGCAACAGGTAGGCCGGGTGGAAGGTCGGCAGCGTCGGAACGGTGCTGCCGTCGTCGAGGCTGAGGCTGGTCCACTTGCCGCGCAGGCGCATGATGCCTTCGGTCGTGTCGAGCACCGACTTGGCCGCCGTGCCGCCGGCAAGGACCAGCACCTTGGGTTGGGCGAGTTCGATATGGCGCCGCGTGAAGGCCATGCAGACCGCCTGCTCGGCCAGCGTTGGCGTGCGGTTGCCGGGCGGCCGCCAGAACAGGATGTTGGTGATGTAGAGATCGCGCTCGCGGCTCATGCCGATGGCGTCGAACATGCGGTCCATGAGTTGGCCGCTCACGCCGACGAACGGCTTGCCCAGGCGGTCCTCGTCGGCGCCCGGCGCCTCGCCGACGATCATCACCGGCGAGCCGACGACGCCGTCGGCGAACACCGTGTTCTTGGCGGTACGCTTCAGCGCACAGCCATCGAAGGCGCGTACCGCCGCCTCGAGCTCGTCGACGCTGTTGCAGCGTTGGGCCAGGGCCCGTGCATCCTCGACGAGCTGCGGCGATTCGATGGGAACCGGACCACGCAGCGGAGTGGGGGCAGCGGGGGCCGGCTGGACCGGCGCGGGGCGGATCGGCGTCGATCGGATTGATGATGGGGCGGCCGGCGCCGGCTGGCTCGGCAGAGGTGCGGCCTGCGGCGGCGGCAGCGCGAAACGGTCGATCGCCTCCTCGCCGACGGCTTCGTCGATTCCCTGGTCGACATACCATCGCAGCAGCGATTCGAGGTCTTCGCGGGCGATCGTCTGATTCATGACAGGCGTTTGAGGAAGGCACCCAGGATCGGCGCCCACAGGGCGGCATCGGCGTGGCTCGCCATATGGCCTTTGTTGGTCGGCAGTTCAACGTAGGTGACGTCGATGCCGGCCTTGCGCATGTCGCTCACGTATCCCGGGCTGAGCGCGATGTCGAACAGCTTGTCGGACGGCGACTGCACATACAGCACCTTGGTGCTCCGGAGCTTGGCGTAGTCGCCGGTGATGTCGAAGCTGCCGATCGCGCGACGCAGCACCACCATCGAATGGCCGTCATAGATCTGCGACCACGCCTTGGCGTTGGCCCGGATCGCCGCCTCGCGTGCCTTGGGATCGGGCATGGTCTCGGCGAGGATCTCGTTCTGGCCGTAGGTCATCAGGGTCTCGAAGCGGATCTCCTCGAGCGTGGCCGCGATGCCGCCATTGTCGTAGTACCAGCCATCGTTCCAGTTGGGATCGCTGGCCAGGCGCTTCTGCAAGGCCTCCAGCCGGTCGAGGCCGCCCGGCGAGCGCGGTGCGGTCACCGAGGGCACGATGGCCTTCATGAAGCCGGGATAGGAGGCGGCCCACTGGAACGACTGGAAGCCGCCCATCGACGGGCCGATGACAGCCACCAGGCCGGTGAGTCCCAGTGAATCGACCAGAAGTTTCTCGGCCGCCACGATGTCGCGCATCGTGATCTCGGGGAAAGTCGGCCCATAGGGCTTGCCGGTGCGTGGGTCCTTGCAGTTCGGGCCCGTGCTGCCGTGCGCCGATCCCAGCGCATTCACCGACACCACGAAGTAGCGATCGGTATCGAGCGCCTTGCCGGGACCGATCAGTCCGTCGAACCAGCCGGCCGCGCCCTCGGCCACGCCGCGGCCTTGGCGGCCGGGCGCGTTGCGGCCTGCGGCGTGATGGCTCGACGTGTAGCCGTGCACGACCAGGATTGCGTTGTCGCGCTGCGGCGACAATGTGCCGTAAGCCTCGTAGGCGAGCTCCAGCACGGGCAGCGATTGCCCGCTTTCCAGCCGAAAATCACGGGTGGTGAAGAGTTTGCTTTCGATTCCAGTCAGCTCTGCCACGGGAATTCCCCTTTTCGCTGGGTGGCGATCTGCCCCCCAACAGGCTATCTACAACTAAAGGATCGTCGCCTCGCAGCGGCGCGTCCATGTTGAAAAGGCACTGCAGAGCGAGACAGGCATGGCGCGCGAGTCGATGGAATATGACGTGCTGATTGTTGGCGGCGGCCCGGCTGGGCTGTCGGCGGCCATCCGCCTCAAGCAACTTGCCGCCGAGCGCAACCACGAAGTGTCCGTCTGCCTGATCGAGAAAGGCTCGGAGATCGGCGCCCACATCCTGTCGGGCGCCGTGATCGATCCGATCGGCCTCAACGAACTGATCCCGGACTGGAAGGAAAAGGGCGCGCCCCTCGAGACCCAGGTGACCGACGACCAGTTCCTGTTCCTGACCAAGACCGGTTCCTACCGCTTCCCGAACTTCCTGATGCCGCGGCTGATGAACAACCACGGCAACTACATCGTCAGCCTGGGCGATGTCTGCCGCTGGCTTGGCCAGCAGGCCGAGGCGCTAGGTGTCGAGATCTATCCGGGCTTCGCCGGCGCCGAGGTGCTCTACAACGAGGACGGCTCGGTGAAGGGCGTCGCCACCGGCGACATGGGCGTTGGCAAGGACGGCAAGCACAAGGACAGCTACACGCCGGGCATGGAACTGCATGCCAAGTACACGCTGATCGCCGAAGGCGTGCGCGGCTCGTTGGCCAAGCAGCTCATGGCCAAGTTCGACCTGCGTACCGGCGTGGATCCGCAGAAGTTCGGCATCGGACTGAAGGAGCTGTGGCAGGTCGACCCGGCGCGCTTCAAGAAAGGCCTGGTCGTGCACTCGCAGGGTTGGCCGCTCAGCGAGACCGGCAGCCACGGCGGCTCTTTCATGTACCATTTCGGCGACAACCTCGTTTCGATCGGCTTCGTGGTCCATCTCGAGTACGAGAACCCCTATCTGTCGCCGTTCGACGAGTTCCAACGCTTCAAGACACACCCCGAGGTCGCCAAGTACCTGCAAGGTGGCAAGCGCCTGGCCTACGGTTCGCGCGCGATCAACGAAGGCGGCGTGCAGTCGGTCCCCAAGCTCACCTTTCCCGGCGGCGCGTTGATCGGCTGTTCGGCGGGCTTCGTGAACCTGCCGCGCATCAAGGGCAGCCATAACGCCATCAAGAGCGGCATGCTGGCCGCCGAGGCCGCCTTCGAGGCGCTGGCGGGCGGCAAGACCGGCGGCGACGAACTCATCGCCTATCCGGTCAAGGTCAAGGCGTCGTGGATCTGGAAGGACCTCGACAAGGTGCGCAACGTGAAGCCCGCGCTGCAGTGGGGGACCATGCTGGGCACGCTTTATGGCGGCGTCGACATGTGGCTGCACGATCTCGGCATTCGCGTGCCGTGGACCATGCGCCACAAGAAGGCCGACCACGAATGCCTGCGGCCGGCCGCCGAGTTCCAGCCGATCCAGTATCCCAAGCCGGATGGCGTGCTGTCGTTCGACAAGCTCTCCTCGGTGTTCCTGTCGAACACCAATCACGAGGAGGACCAGCCGGTTCACCTCCGGTTGCGCGATCCGTCGATCCCGATCGCGGTCAACCTGCCGCTCTATGCGGAGCCCGCGCAACGCTACTGTCCGGCGGGCGTTTACGAGGTCGTGACGTCGGACAACGGCCAGCCGCGTTTCCAGATCAACGCCCAGAACTGCGTGCACTGCAAGACCTGCGACATCAAGGACCCGGCCCAGAACATCGACTGGACCACGCCCGAAGGTGGCGGCGGTCCCAACTATCCCAACATGTGAGCCGCATGCGACGTACCCATCTCGCGCTGCTGTCGGCAGCGCTGCTTCTCTCGCTCCCCGCGACAGGCATTGCCCAGCAGGGAGCTCCCGGCGGCGCCCCGAACAAGCCGCCGGCCCAGCGCCAGGCGCAGCCGCCGCGCGGCTTGCCGCTTTCGGCGATCACGCTGAGCGGCCGCTACCTCGCCGCGCGCGTCGCCGAGCAGGACCACGACTACGACACCGCCGCCGAGCAGGTCGATCTGGCGCTGAGCCAGGCGCCGAACGACCCGGAACTGGTCTACGCCGCCTTCCGCATTCGCCTTTATGCCGGCCGTATCGAGCAGGCGGCTCAGCTTGCCCCGACGATCCTCACGGCCAGGCCGGGTGACGGCCTGCCCAACCTCGTGCTGGCTGTCCAGTCGATCAGGAAGGGCGACTATCGCGCCGCCGAGCAGCAGCTTGGCCGCATTGGCGGCGATAGCCAGCTCGGCGCGCTGCGCGAGTATGTCATGGCGTGGTTGAAGGCCGGCGAGAAGGACTATGCCGCCGCGCGTGCGAGCCTCGCCAAGCTGAAGCCGAGGGCAGGCGAGCGAGCGGAAGCGCCGGCGCTGGTGATCGAGGCGCAGATCGACGAGATGGCCGGCGACAAGGCGGCCGCCGAGGACAAGTACCGTCGCGCCATGGCGCTCGACAAGAATGGTCTGCGCACGACCGTGGCCGTCGCCGAGGGGCTGATGCGGCTCGGCAAGGTGGCGGAGGCGCGCGAGCTCCTGAAGACCTACGGCGAGAAGTACAGCGACGCCGTGGTGATGGATGGCCTGATCGCTCCCAATGCGCCGATCCCGCCGCAACCGACGCCGGCGTCGGGCATCTCGGAGATCCTGTTCGATATCGGCGGCATCATGTCGTCGGATCCGCGCAATTCCCGGGCCGATCTGGCGCTGATCTTCTACCAGCTCGCGGCCACCTTGAAGCCGGAACACGACTTCGCCTGGCTGATGATCGCCGGCCTCTATGAACAGTTCCAGATGGTGCCGAAGGCCATCGAGGCGCTGGGCAAGATCGGCCCGAACTCCCCGCTTTACTGGCAGGCCCGGCTGCGGGCCGCGGCCCTCGACGCCCAGCAGGAGAAGTTCGACCAGGCGGTGAATCGTCTGAAAGCCCTGATCGCCGAGAAGCCCAATCGCATCGACGCCGCCTTGACCCTGGCCGATCTCTTGCGCGGCAAGGAGAAATACAGCGACGCCGTGCAGGCATACGACACGGCGATCATGCGCATCCGCAATCTCGAGGAGCGCCATTGGTCGGTGTTCTTCGGCCGCGGCATCGTGCTGGAGCGGACCAAGCAGTGGCCCAAGGCCGAGGCCGACATGAAGAAGGCGCTCGAGCTCTCGCCCGAGCAGCCGCACGTCCTCAACTATCTGGGCTATAGCTGGATCGACCAGGGCCTGCATCTGGATGAAGGCATGAAGATGCTGGAACGGGCCACCGAGCTTCGGCCCGACGACGGCGCCATCACCGATTCGGTGGGATGGGCCTTCTATCGCCTGGGGCAGTACGACAAGGCCGTGGAGTGGCTCGAGCGCGCCGCCGAGCAGAAGGGCGACGACGCCACCATCATCGAGCACCTCGGCGACGCCTACTGGCATGTCGGTCGCAAGCGCGAGGCGCGCTTCCAGTGGGAGCGGGCGCTCAACCAGAAGCCGGACAAGGACCGCCTGCCGGTCATCAAGGACAAGCTCGAGAACGGGCTGAGCGCCGCCAACGACAAGCCGACGGTCTACGAAAAGCCTGCCGAGGCCAAGCAGGGCGGCTAACGTCGGCCGCACAGGACTGGTTCGGTGAGGCCGGCGCATGCCAAGGTCAATCTGTGGCTGAACGTCGTCGGCCGCCGCGACGACGGCTATCATCTGCTCGACTCCCTCGTGGCGTTTGTCGACCTGGCGGACCAGATCGACGCGCGGCCTGACGACCGGCTTTCGCTCGGCCTCGATGGGCCGCTGGCGGGCGCCTTGGCGGGAGAAGCCGACAACCTGGTGCTGAAGGCGGCGCGCCTGCTGGCCGACCGGGCGGGGGTGGCGCCGCGCGCCGCAATCCGCCTCGTCAAGAGCATCCCCGTTGCGGCCGGACTGGGCGGCGGCTCCGCCGATGCCGCCGCGGCGCTGCGCGAGCTCGTCGAGCTTTGGCGCGTGGCGATGCCGGAGGAGGAGCTGTTCGATCTGGCGGCGCGGCTGGGTGCCGACGTGCCGATGTGCCTTGCGGGCCGCCCCGCCTTCGTATCCGGCGTCGGCGAGCGCCTCATGTGGGCCCCACCCTTGCCCGAGTGCGCCGTGCTGCTGGTCAATCCCGGCGTCGCGCTGGCGACTCGCGACGTGTTCGCCGCGCGCTCCGCCGCGTTCTCCGCGCAGCGTCCGGCGCCGCGGCCGTGGCGGGATCTCGCGGAACTTGTCGGCGTTCTTGTCGATCGTGGCAATGATCTCGCCGCGCCGGCGATCTCGCTTGCGCCCCCGATCGGGCAGGTTCTGGAGGCGCTGGGCCGGACCGGAGCCCGGCATGCCGCCATGAGCGGCAGCGGAGCGACCTGCTTTGCCCTCTACGATTCGCAGGAACTGGCGCAGCGGGCGTCATCGTCGCTGCCGGCGGCCTGGTGGCGGCACGTCGGCAGGTTCGTCTAGTCAGTCCGACTTGTTCGCTGGCGCCGGCGTCGTCAGGCCGCGCATCTCTTTCAGGGAGTCGAACAGCGTCTTGCTGGGCTCTCCGGTTTGCGCAAGGCCGAGCGAGCGTTCGTAGTCGCGGATCGCCGCCCGCGTCGCCGGTCCCAGCACGCCGTCGGGCGCTTCGCGCGAAAAATTGAGATCGCGCAGCAGGGTCTGGATCACTTTCACCTGATCGGCGGTCGCGCTCGGCCAGACGTCGAGTGCGGCGTCTGGCGATGACGCAGGCATATCGGCTTTGGCGGCTTGCGCCTTGTCTGCGGACTCGCTCTTCGCTGCGTCGGTCCTGGTCGCGTCCTGCAGCGCTGCGAACACGTCGACGGTCGGCTCGCCGGTCTCGCGCATCGACACGCTGCGCTGGAAGGCGCGGATGGCGCTGCGGGTCATCGGACCCAACGTGCCGTCGGGCTTGTCGCGCAGCAGCTTGAGATCGACCAGGGCCTGCTGGATGACGCGGATCTGGTCGGTGGTGGCCTTGGGCCAGCCCGAAGGCTCCGTTGCCGGCGGGGCGGGTGGCAGGGGCGGGAAGGCAGGCCGAGGCACGCCCGTCATCTCGAGGGGCGGCGGCGGCGCGGGCTTGGCGGGCTGCAGGGCCTCGACGATCTGCTTGAATTCGGCCTGGCCGAACTGCTGGCCGCGCTCGAGCTCGCCCGGCATCAGGATGCGTTGCAGCACCTGGACCCGTTGGCTCGCCATCCGGGCAAGCGCGCTCTCGCCGCCCTTGTTGGTCTGGCGCTCGAACTCCGCCGTGATGGCGAACCAGGCCAGCGCGATGGCCGGGTCCTTGAGGCCCTCGTCGCCGCGTTCGTAGATGTCGCCCAGGGTGAACATCGAGGCGGCCATTCCTTGGCGGGCCGCCGACCGCAGCAGCTCGACCGCCTCCTTGCCGTTGCGTGGCGCGCCCTTGCCGTCGCGCAGCAGCAGGGCGAGGTTGTGCTTGGCCATCGGCACGTCGGCTTCGGCGGCCTTGCGGTACCATTCGATGGCCTTGGTCGAATCGCGCTCGACCACGAAGCCGCGCTCGTACATCACGCCGACATTGAAGGCGGATTGGACGGAGCCGCGCTGGGCGGCGCGCAGCAGCCAGCCGGCCGCAGCCTGTTGGTCCTTGGCGACGCCGATGCCCTGCACCAGGCGGCGCGCCAGCTCTTCCATGGCGGCCACATCCTCGGCATTCGCGCGCTCACGCACCTCGTCGATCGGCAGCGCCGTCCAGTCGGCAGGAGACGCACCTTTGTCCCTGGCGGTGGAGTCGGCGGTTGCCGCGGCTGGTGCCTGCGCTTGTGCCTGCGCCTGGCCGAAGTCGGCGACCGTGACCTCGGGAGGCGAGGTGGATTCGGGGATGGTGATCGTATCGGCCGGAGCCGGCGTGGCCTCGGCTTCGAACAGGGCGCGCGACGACGAGATCTCCGGCGGCAGCATCAGCCACGCAACCGTGCCCACCGCCGCCGCGACCACGATCGCTGCGCCGACAATCAGACCAGGTCGAGTCATGGAGAAGGCCTGTCGGGGGTCCCGCTCATGCTCCGACAATAGCCGACAGCGGGCTGGCCCGAGAAGACGTCGCGCGATGTCGCACCACGATCAGGAAGGTCAGCAATATGACAGCTCCGGCTTGGTGCAATGTCGCGATGGCGATCTCGACGCCTGTCAGGATCGTGGCAATTCCGAGGCTCAGCTGGACCAGGCCCATTGCCGCCGCCAGCACGGCTTCCGCACGACGCGCGCGCCAAGCCATGACGAGGACCCCGAGCACGAGCAGCTTGGCAAGCCAGCGATGGACGAATTGTATCGTCGTCGGATTCTCGAACAGGTTGATCCACCACGGCGATTGCTCGAGCAGTCCCGGCGGGATCCAGTGTCCCGACATGGTCGGGAAGGTGTTGTGCGCGGAACCGGCGCGCAGGCCTGCCATCAGCGCACCCCAAGTGAGCACGACGAGCAGCAGGCCGATCAGGATCGTCGCATCGCGCCGCGTGCGCGGCTCGTCGCGGCGCGCGCCCTGGGGGCCGAGCTCGAGGATCAGCCATACGGTGTAGGAATAGAGCGCCACCGCCAGCAGCAGGTGGCTGGCCAGGCGGTAATGGCTGACCGAGGGCCGGTCGACCAGGCCGGAAGCCACCATCGCCCAGCCCAGGGCGCCCTGCAGGCCGCCCAGCACGAGCAACGCCGCCAGGCGCGGCTTCAGGTCCGGCGAAAGCTGGCCGCGCAGCCAGAACCAGGCCAGGGGCAGGGCGAACACCACGCCGATCAGCCGCCCCCATAGGCGGTGGATGTATTCCAGCCAGAAGATTTCCTTGAACTCGCCGACCGTGAAGCCACGGTTGATCAATCTTCCCTGCGGCGACGAAAGATACTTCTGCAGCTCCGCCTGCCAGGCCGTGTCGGACAGCGGTGGCAGCCAGCCCGTCACCGGCCGCCATTCGACCATCGAAAGTCCCGACTCGGTGAGCCGGGTGAGCGCACCGATGACGATCATGAAAAAAATCATCGCCGCAACGATGATCAGCCAGTTGCGCACGGATGCAGGGGCGGGTTGCATGGCGGCGGGACCATGCGTGAAGCAAGCCGTCGCGTCATCAGGCGTTAGTGTCGCGAATCGCTGATCTCTTGCGCTTCGGGCCCCTGTTGTCTAACCCGTGTTGTCTAATCGGTTCGCACACGAACGAATCACCCCTCGGCCCACCCGGATATTCCTGACATGGCGTCGCCTTCGCTGAGCCACGGTCTCGGCTTCACCGACCTTTACGACCGAGAGGGCCTGGTCCGCCTCGATGCAGCTTTCGTAGACTGGCTGAAGGAGAGCCACGTCGAGGTGCATGCCCGCCTGATGGCGGCGCGCGCGGCCCCCGATGCGCTGGCGGCGAAGGATGAATCCAATCTGCTGATCGAGCTGGCGCGTCCGCTCGAGGATTTCCTGGGCAGCCTGTTCGGGGTCGCCGAGGAAGCGGCCGACCTGCGCGGCCGTCACAACAGGCTGGCGCCGATCTTCGATTGCAAGCGTCTGTTCGTGCAGCGCTATGTGACGCGCACCATCAAGGCGGACGCTGCTGCGGCGTTGGACGGCGACAAGGTCACGGCCGAGATCGCCCTGCCAGCGCGACTGGAGGATGGGCTGGATGCCTGGGAGCTCGCCTTCGCCGTTGCCGTGCGCGAGCTCGCCGGCGCCGAGTTCAAGATCGCGACGCCGACGCCCGCGATCGAGGCGCTGACACGCTACGCCGCCTGGGCGTTGCATTCGCCCGAGGGCAGGAAGCGTCATCGCGACGGGCCGCTGTTCAAGGTGCCGCACAAGCTCGATTTCGAGCACCTGGTGCCGATCGAGACCGAGGTCGTGGATGGCGTCACGCGCATGCGCCTGCCGCGGCCGATGCTGCGCCATCGCGAGGGCTTCGCGCTGACCGACGAGGGCTTCGACCTCGTCCGTGCGCTCGACCATTCCAACTACTGCATCTGGTGCCACAACCAGGGCAAGGACAGCTGCTCGCGCGGACTCAAGGACCGCAAGACCGGTGCCTTCCAGAAGTCGCCGTTCGGCGTCACCCTGGCGGGCTGCCCGCTCGAGGAAAAGATCTCGGAGATGAACCTGCTGAAGAGCGAGGGCTTCTCCATCGGCGCGCTGGCCATGGCCGCGGTCGACAATCCGCTGCTGGCGGCGACCGGCCATCGCATCTGCAACGACTGCATGAAGGCCTGCATCTACCAGAAGCAGGAACCCGTCGACATCCCGCAGATCGAGACCCGCACCCTCAAGGACGTGCTGGGCTTGCCCTGGGGCTTCGAGATCTACTCGCTGCTGACGCGCTGGAATCCGTTGAACCTGCGCCGCCCGCTGCCGAAGCCCGCGACCGGCCGCACCGTGCTGGTGGTGGGATTGGGACCTGCCGGCTTCAACCTCGCCCATCACCTGATGAATGACGGCCACGCCGTGGTCGGCATCGACGGGCTGAAGATCGAGCCGCTGCCTGTCGAGCAGTCCGGCGTGTCGGCCGACGGGACGCGCCATCCTTTCGCGGCGGTGCGCGACACGGCCTCGTTGCGCGAGAACCTCGGCGAACGCGCCATGGCGGGCTTCGGCGGCGTCGCCGAGTACGGCATCACCGTGCGCTGGGACAAGAACTACCTGAAGATGGTGCGCCTGCTGCTCGAACGGCGCCGCCAGTTCTCGATGTTCGGCGGCGTGCGCTTCGGCGGCACGGTGACCGTCGAGAATGCCTTCGCCATGGGCTTCGACCACGTGGCGCTGTGCGCCGGCGCCGGCAAGCCCACCGTGCTCGACCTGCCCAACGGCCTGGCGCGCGGCGTGCGCGCGGCGTCGGACTTCCTGATGGCATTGCAGCTCACGGGCGCCGCCAAGAAGGACTCCATCGCCAACCTGCAGATCCGCCTGCCGGTGGTGGTGATCGGCGGCGGCCTGACCGCCATCGACACGGCAACGGAGTCGCTCGCCTACTATCCATTGCAGGTCGAGAAGTTCCTGTCGCGCCACGAGATCCTGGTGCAGGAGCGCGGGGAGGCGGCGGTGTTCGCGGCCATGAACGCCGAGGAGCGCGAGATCGCGGGCGAATTCATCGCCCATGCCGAGGCCATCCGCGCCGAGCGCGCGATCGCCGAGCGCGAAGGCCGTACGCCGGACATCGCCGGCCTCGTGAATGGCTGGGGCGGCGTCACCATCGCCTACCGCCGGCGGCTGATCGATTCGCCGTCGTACACGCTGAACCACGAAGAGGTGCTGAAGGCGCTGGAGGAGGACATCCGCTTCGCCGAGGGCCTGTCGCCGGTCGCGGTCGAGGTCGATGCCAACGGCCACGCCTCGGCGCTCAAGGTGGCGGGCGAACAGGACGGCCGGAAGGTCGAGGCAACGCTGCCGGCGCGCACCATCCTGGTGGCGGCGGGCACCCAACCCAACACCGTGCTGGCGCGCGAGGATGCGACGCACGCCTTCATCGACGGCAAGTATTTCCGCGCCCTCGACGAGGAAGGCAATCCGGCGACGCCCGAGCGCGTCGCCAAGCCCGCCGAGGTGCGCGTGATGATGTATCGCGCCGCCGACGGCCGCTTCATGTCGTTCTTCGGCGACCTGCATCCGTCCTTCGCCGGCAACGTCGTGAAGGCGATGGGCGGCGCCAAGCAGGGCTATCCGGTGCTGACGCGCACCATGGAGAAGCTGCCGCCGTCGAAGCGATCGCCGGCCGACATCCTGGCCGAGGCCAACGCCCGGTGGCGCGCCAAGGTCGTGCGCGTCGACCGCCTGACGCCGACCATCGTCGAGGTCGTGGTCGAGGCGCCGGCGGCGGCGCGCAACTTCGAGCCCGGCCAGTTCTATCGCCTGCAGAACTACGAGGCGCGCTCGAAGAAGGTCGACGGCACCTTGCTCACCATGGAGGGCCTGGCGTTGACCGGCGCCTGGGTCGACAAGGACAAGGGCCTGCTGTCGCTGATCACGCTCGAGATGGGCGGCTCGTCGGACCTCTGCGCGCTGCTCGAGCCGGGCGAGCCGGTGATCGTCATGGGCCCGACCGGCACGCCGACCGAGATCGAGCCTGGCGAGACGGTGGTGCTGGCGGGCGGCGGGCTCGGCAACGCCGTGCTGTTCTCGATCGGCCAGGCCTTCCGCAAGGCCGGCAGCAAGGTGCTTTACTTCGCCGGCTACAAGAAGCCCTCCGACCGCTACAAGGTCGAGGAGATCGAGGCCGCGGCCGACGTCGTCGTCTGGGCCTGCGATGAGCAACCCGGCTTCCCCGTCGACCGTCCGCAGGACAGGTCGGTGGTCGACAACATCGTCGAGGCCATGCGGCGCTACGCGGCCGGCGAGCTCGGCGAGCAGCCGATCCCCTTCAAGGATGCCGACCGCATCGTCGCCATCGGCTCGGACGGCATGATGAATGCCGTGCGCCAGGCGCGTCACGGCGTGCTGAAGCCCTGGCTGAAGCCCGATCATCGCGCGCTGGGATCGATCAACTCCCCCATGCAATGCATGATGAAGGAGATCTGCGCCCAGTGCCTGCAGCTTCACAAGGATCCGGTGACGGGCAAGGAGTCGGTGGTGTTCTCCTGCTTCAACCAGGACCAGGAGCTCGACCGCGTCGACTTCGGCTGCCTGCGCCAGCGCCTGCGCCAGAATGGCGTGCAGGAGAAAATCGGCGCACTATGGATCGACCGTTCGCTGAGAAGGATCGGGGCGCGCTGACCGCCCCCGGCCCGGGGCGGCCGAGGGGGAGGGCGCCATCAGCGATCGGCCGTCGAAGGCAACGAACCCCATCGTCTGCTGGAGCGGAATGGAGGCCCGCCTTCATCATGGCCAAACAGGCACGCCGTCCAGCCCCGCGGTTTCCGGTAGGCCGCACATCAGGTTCGCATTCTGCACCGCCTGGCCGGCCGCTCCCTTGCCGAGATTGTCGACCACGCCCATCGCGATCACCAGGTTGCGCTCCGGGTCGGCCGCATAGCTGACGAACGCGAGGTTCGAGCCGGTGGCCCATTTGGTCTGCGGCGGCTTGTCGGTCACGCGGACGAACGCCCGCCCGGTGTAGAAGCGCCGGGCCGCGTCCAGGCACTGGTCCGTCGTGGCGCGGCCGCGGCAGTAAATGGTGGCGAGTACGCCGCGGGTCATCGGCACCAGGTGTGGCGTGAACACGAGCCCGGCCGCGCTGCCGCCGCTCAGCCGCTCGATCGTCTTGGCAATCTCGGGCATGTGGACGTGCTTGAGCAGACTGTAGGGCAGCAAGTTCTCGTTGCTCTCGGCGTAGCCGAACTTGCTGTCGGCGCCGCCGCGGCCGGCACCGGAGATGCCGGTCTTGACGTCGATCACGATGTTGCCCGGCTCGATCAGCTTGTCGGCCAGCAGCGGCGCCAGCGCGTTCAGCGTCGCCGCGGGGTAGCAGCCGGGGTTGGCAACGCGGGTCTGGCCCTCGATCTGGGCCGGCCAGACGTCGGCCAGGCCGTACGCCCAACCCTCGACGTAGCGGTGGTCGCCGCCGATGTCGACGATCTTCACGTCCTCAGGCACGCGCGCCAGCGCCTCGGCCGAGGCGCCCGTGGGCAGCGACGCGAACAGCACGTCGAGCTTCGGCAGGGTCGCTGGGTCCCACTTCTCGATCACCAGTTCGGCCAGCTTCGCCGGCACGCCCGGGAAGCGGTCCACCAAACGGCTGCCGGCGCTGCCCTCGCCGGCGGCATGGACCAGTTCGAAAGAAGGGTGGCTCGCGACCAGGCGCATCGCCTCGCCGCCGCCAAAACCGCTGATGCCGACAATGCCGACGCGGATGCTCATGATGGTGTCCTCTGGAGGTTGGGCAAAAGAAAACCCCCGGAGCCGGAGGCTGCGGGGGTTCAGGAACGCGGGCCGGGGCCGCTCCGGCGGATGACCTACGGTGAGGCGGTCACCACGCGGACGGACGCTGATCGACGCGCAGCCTGAAGAGCCGCCGCTTGGGTGCGGCGGCGTCGGCGTCGATCACAAAGGTTCTGGTTCCTGAGCATGCCCTTCGACACTGTCGCTACCCACGTTGGTCGTCAAGGGGGATGTTTGCCGGCCACGCGTCTCGGACGTCCGCCACGTCGCGTCTGCCGCGCTGGAGACGTGAGTTCCCTCAAGGCGTCCTGACGAACCTGAACAGCACCTTGTCCTGGCTGTAGTAGCGCAGCTGGTCGACGACCTTGGGGAAGTAGGCGCTGCCCACCGTCACCGGCATGAAGGCGTCGAGGTCGAGCGGCCGCACCGAAACGATGAAGCCCGCCTGGGCGAAGGCCTTCGAGACGTCCTCCAGCGAATGGTCGTGGATCGGGATCGACGAGGTCTCGGCGATCAGCTTGCGCCAGCGCGGCCACACCGCGCTGTCGGTGTGGCAGCCCATGGCGGCGACATACGAGCCGCCGGGCCGCAGCGCCGCCTTGATGTCGCGCGCGTGGGCGGCAAGGTCGCTCAGCAGGTAGATCACCTCGTGGCTGAAGGCATAGTCGAAGGTGCGGCCGAGCGAGGCGGCGTTGTCGGTGACCTTGTACTCGACCGGCCGATGGCCCTTCAGCAGCTCGGCCCGCGCCACCGATTCGCGGGCGATGTCGATGCCGACCGCGCTCCTGAAGGGATGGCGGTCGTACAGCATGCGCAGGAAGCCGCCCTGGTTGCAGCCGTAGTCGAGCACGTTCGAATCGTGCAGGTCGTGCGGCACGGAGACGTTGATCATGCGTCTCCAGATGGGCGCGTGCGCCGCGCCCATCGCCTCTTCGTCAGCGGGATTGCGGTTCCAGGTTGCGATCATCGAGGGGTACTGCATCGCTCGCTCCTGTCGTTGGAGCGAATCTAGCACGCTTCGGTCCCCACGGTACGACGAGCAATGGCCCGGCGATCAGGCTGCCGAAGGCGATCATGCCGACGGCGATGGCGACGAACACGCCGGGCAGGCCCCAGCCCAGGATCTCGACGGCGGTCCAGCCGCCGATCGTGGCGATGAAGAGGCGGGCAAGGCCGGCGATGAACGGCGCCTTCATGCGGCCCGCGCCCTGGCTCGCGAACGACAGCGTCATGCCGAGGCCGAACAGGCAGTAGAACGGCGCCACGCGCGTGATGTAGGCGACCGTGGCCTCGACCACCTTGGCGTCGTCCGTGAAAAGGCGCGCCCCGCCCTCGGGCACGAAGGCCAGGATCCAGCCGCAGACGCCGAGCGCGCCGGCCGCCGTCAGGCTGCCGATCCAGGC
>JAEZHS010000696.1 GCA_023436825.1 Pseudomonadota bacterium
GGTCGGCCAGGAGCGCGGCGATGGCGATCACCTTGGGACCGCTGGCCGCGACCTCGACCGGCACCTTGGGCCCACCGGCGATCCAGGCGATGCGGCTCGCGGACGGCGCGTCGTGCAGATGCAGCCCTGACATCGGCGGCGCCACGTCTGACGGAATGTCGATGTCGTCGAAGGCGACAGACTCGCCTCTGAGGTATGTCTGGAGCTGCCGCAGATAGCGCTCGAACTGCGCGAGGCGCGCCGGTGCGCGGCCGAGATGAGC
Source organism: Pseudomonadota bacterium (assembly GCA_023436825.1). Next base: position 263 of record JAEZHS010000696.1, read on the forward strand.
CAGGGCCGAATCGCCACGGCCGATGCCCAGCACGGCGCGGCCGCTGGAGACACGGTTGACGCTGGTGATCGCGGTCGCCGTCGCCGCGGCATGGCGCGTCACCGAGTTGGTGACGCCGGTGCCCAGTCCCAACCTTGTCGTCGTCGTGGCAGCGAGCGCCAGCGCAACATAGGGATCGCCCGACAGGTTCTGCGAATCGACGACCAGCATGCCGTCCCAGCCGGCGGCCTCGATCTCCTGCGCCGCGCGCGCCGCGCCGCGTGCCGCCGCGACGGTCGTCATCCACAATTGCACGTCGTTTCCTCCCTGTCCGGGAGGCGTTCTATCAGCTCTTGTCGTTCTGCACGATCTGCGTGAGTCGCTGGCCGTCGATGTCGGTGTCGATCTGCACCCAGATCGGGAAATGGTCTGAGAGCTGGAAGGTGAATTCCTGGCGGGAATAGCCGGCGCCGGGGAAAAGCTCCTTGATGAAGGCGTCGGACTGGTAGAAGTCGAGCGTACCGCCGAAATTGGTGAAGCGCTTCTTGAGCGTCGGCATGTGCAGGATCTGGTCGTAGCGCGCATTCTTGCCCAGGTTCGAGCCCTTGACCGTGATGTCGCCGACCTTGAGGTCGACCAGCGAATCGGGAATCCGCAGGCCTCGCCGGGTCAGCGCCTTGAAGGTCTTGTCGTCGAGCGAGGGCGTATTGAAGTCGCCCATGACGATCAGGTCGGTATCCTCCGACCACTTGTCCTTGAAGCGCGTGTCGATCCAGTCGGCCAGCATGCCGAGTTCGGCCTCGCGCCCTTCCATGCTGTCGCCCCAGCGCGCATGGGTGGCGAGTACGATGAAGTCGAAGTTGCCGGCACGGAACGAGCACATGTAGGGCGCGCGCCAGAACGACTGCTGCGCGAGGTACTCCGTGCCCTTCTTGGCGCGCGGCGCGTCGATCTCGGCGGCGAGGCCGTTGAAGACGACAGCGCGCCGGTCGAACAGGAAGCCGACGCGCTCGCGGTTTCCGCCGGCATCCGACATCCAGTCCGAATAGATCAGGTCCCATCTCGGCCCCAGGATCTCGCACACCCGGCCGTAGTCGGTGAGGTTGTCGCGCAGTTCGACGAGCGCGATGAGGTCGAACTGACCCAGGATCTCGGCGATGTAGTGGATCGCCGCAGCGCTGCGGCGTTTCTTGCCGAACTCACGGATGTTCCAGATGGCGACGTTGATGGTCTGGTCGAGCTGGGAGGGCGGGATTCCCGCCGCCGCGATGCGCTTCCTGAGCGCCAGCAGCCCCGCTGCGATGTCGGGTGAAACGTCTCCGTGGTGCATGGCTTCCCGCTTCCAGCCACATATTCAGGCATCTGACGGCAATAGCAGTCATCGAGTCAAAGGCGTCGATGCTGTATAATCCGGCCATGCCCGCCCTTGACGTGCCAGAACCTGATCTGACCTTGGTCCGAGAGTTCAAAAAGCGCGCCGAGAAGGCGCTGCCGGGCCGGATCATGCGTGTGATGCTCTATGGTTCACGCGCTCGCGGCGATGCGCGGCCGGACTCGGACTGGGATATTGCCGTGTTGACGGCGAGCCGACGCTCGAGGATCGGCGCGCGCTATCGGACATCGGCTTCGATCTGATGCTGGAGCATGGTCAATACCTCCAGCCCGTGGCCATCGATGCGGCGCGCAGTCCGGAACGGTCCTACTTCGTGAGCAATGTGCTGAAGGACGGGCTGGCCGCGTGACGCCCCATGCGGCCACTCGATGGTCCAAGGCAGAGCGGCTTCTTGAGCAGACGACGCGCCTGTCGCCGGCCGACGCTCCGGAGGCGACCATTCATTCGGCGTACTACACAATGCTCCCATGCTGCTGCAGCCGTCCTACTCGATCGCACCAAGCAGGCACCGAAGACGCATGCTGCCCTCATTGGGCAGTTCTCCCGGCTCGTGCAAGGGGACGAACAAGGACGTCGATTCGGTCGCGCCTTCAATCTTGCTGACAAGCTTCGCCTCGTTGCCGACTTATGATGATCAGAAGGTGCCGACAGCCAGAGAAGCGGCCGAGCTTCGTGTAACGGCCATTGAATTCGTCGCCTATTGCCGGTCGCTGCTTTAATGTAAACTCCCTTAACATGAGTTGGAAAAAGCGCGATCGCGAAGAGCGCGGCTATCACCACGGCAATCTGCGCGAGGCGCTGATCCAGGCCGCGCGCGAACTGATTGCCGAGAAGGGCCCGGCGGGCTTCACCTTTGCCGATGCCGCACGCTCGGCCGGCGTCAGCGCGGCCGCCCCCTACCGTCATTTCCGCGATCGCGATGCGCTGCTGGCCGACGTCGCCCGCGAGGGCTTCCAGCGCTTCGAGGCCATGCTGTCGACCGGCTGGGCCGGCGGCAAGCCTGACCCGCTTACCGCCTTCAACAACGTCGGCAAAGCCTATCTCGCTTTCGCTCGTGCCGAGCCCGCCTACTACGCGGCCATGTTCGAGGCGGGCCTGCCGCCCGATCTCAACGCCGAGTTACGGGCTGCCGGCGATCGCGCCTTCGCCGTGCTGCGGACCGCCGCCGACGCTCTCGTGGGGCTGCTGCCCGCCGGCAAGCGGCCGCCGGCCCTGATGATGAGCCTGCATGTCTGGGCGATGGCGCACGGCATCGCCTCGCTGTTCGGCCGCGGCGATGCCGGGCGTCGCACCTTGCCGATGACGGCCGAGGAGCTGTTGGAATCGCAAATGCTCATTTACCTGCAGGGATTGGGTTTCCCCCAAAAAATCTGACCGGCCCTTGACTCGGCCGGCCGGGATGCCCAATGTAAATGTCGTTAACATTTACATCCGTTAACACCAAACGAGGGAGCCCCCGATGACGGGCAGCCTGATGGAAAGACTGGACGACATCCCGAAGCCCGCCTGGATCGCCCTCCTGGTCGTGAGCTTCATCCTCTTCTGGCCGATCGGCCTCGCCCTTCTCATCTACCTGAAATGGAGTGGACGCATGTTTTGCTCTCGCCGCTATGGCCACTGGTCGGGACCTGAGGGCCGCGAAGCCCGCCGCGAGGCGCGCGAAGAATGGCGCGCCTGGAAGCGCCGCCACCGCTGGGGCGGCGGAAGCAGCGGCAACGTCGCCTTCGACGAGTATCGCGAGGAGACGCTGCGCAAGCTCGACGAGGAGCAGCGCGAGTTCCGCGACTTCCTCGACCGGCTGCGCGCCGCCAAGGACCGTGCCGAGTTCGACCAGTTCATGAACGAGCGGCGCAGCCGACCGCCCACCGCCGAACCACCGGCTCCGACTCCCTCCGCTTAGACAGCCGGTTCTCCACCCCTCCCGTCGCCCCCGACGGGAGGGGTTTTTCATTGTCAGAAGCACATTCTGTCCTCCGGACGGAATGTGCCCGGTGAAACCAGGATCTCCGCTGCGCGTTCCGGCGTTGAAAGCACTGCTGGCATTGGGGGCCGAGCGACACAACCAATGGCGTGATCGCCGGTTCGACCCGCCAGACTTGGCCCTCCATGGTGCGAAAGAATTCGCGAAAACGAAACTCGCCGTCACATACCTAAGTTATTGACAATATTGTACCCTGGTTATATTGTCGGTTCGTTGCGCGGCTCCGCCGCGTTCCTGCTCTTTGCATCGTTGATCCGAGACCAAAGGCTGCGGCAGACACTGCATGCGCCCGTCCGGTCGCTTGCTTCCGGACGGGCGGAACTCTGCCATGCTCACGAGGGCGACTCCGGTTGCGAAACTTGCGTAACTGTCCGAATTCGGAAAGAGGCGCCACTGATTGGGGGTGCAGTCGGTGTACTCTACTCTACTACGGAAGTACCGGCGGAAAGGGCGGAAAGGGCGCAAACCCAGAGCACCGCCGACTGCAGTGCATGCGCCACCCGGCAAGACCGAGGCGTGTCGCACGCATGGATCGCGACCTGATGCAGGGACGCTTGGCCTCGACGCGCCGCACCGAGAACACGCATTATCGTTTCCGTCGCTGTTCAATCGACAGTGCCCGGCCGCCGCGAGTGCCGGAAGGATAACGGGCATCAATGCCCGCGGGATTTCCCGCGAGCGCAGCGAACGCGGGTCCCGGCCGCCGTGAAGAGATAACAGGTACTAGTGATCCAGCTTCATCGGCAAATGCATCTCGACCGACCGCTCGGCAAGATCGAGCAGCACGGCGTAGGCATAGCGCGCGTTCTGCTCGAGCGGGGCACTGTCGGGCAGCGCATCGCGTCCCCAGGCGGCAATGACCTCGGCATCGGCCTTCCAGGTCGCGGCATTGAGTTCCCCGAGCTGGCGGCGCAGCGTCGCCGTCGAGCCCACGACCACGCGCCGACCGTCGACGCCCTCGCCCTCGAAGGTGAACTCGAAAGCGTTGGGCAGCCACAGCTCCACATTGCGCACCAGGTGGGAGTAGCGCGAGCGAAAGCCCGCGACGTTGCTGCGCATCAGTACCGGATCGTTGTCCCATTCCTCGGGCAGGCTGGCCGGCCGGCGCACCGCCGAATGCTCGGCATAAGCCGCCCACAGCACCAGCGAGCCAAAACCGTCCCATCCCGGGCGGCCGGTGTAATAGGGCGCATCGAGGTCCTCGCTCCAGTCGAGCGGCTGGGCGATGCGGTCGCCGAGCGACTGGTTGAGCTCGACACGCCAGGTAAGGATCGCCTGGAGGATCTCCTGGATATCCGGCTCCTGGTCGCTGGAGCCGGCACGGCGCCCGATGCGGAACTGCGTGCCGCGCTCGCGAGCCGTTCTCTCCGAAACATTTTCCCACTCACCGGCATAGTAGCGCGTGAGCGACCCGACATAGACGTCGAGGGCCATGAACGAGGGGTCCCTTTGCTTTGTGCGGGCGGTTGTCCGCCTCTGCCACTTGCAGTTGTTTTAGGAGGAATTTGAACCCGCGCAAACAACCGAAAGCAAATATCTGAACGACAACGCGCGCATCGACATATTCGTTGCACAGGACGACGTTGCGGGCCCCTCAGGGGACACTATCAATAATAGTATTCCACCCGGGATATTCTACGCGAAACTTAATGGCGCAAAACGCGCTATTGCGGCTCGATGTTGAGGCCCTTCACCAGCTCGATCCAGACCGGCCCCTGCTCCGCCAGGATCTTCTCGAAGAAGACGTGGCCCTGGGCCGCGGTATCGATGCCGAAGGTGTCGAGGATCTTCTGGATGCGCTCGCTCTTGCCCGCCTCGACCATCATGTCGGAGAGCTTGACCACGACGTCCTTGGGCATCGCGGCCGGGCCTACCAGGCAGATGAAGCCCTGCACCTGGAAGGCCTTGTCGTTGACGCCCTGCTCGATGAAGGTCGGGACATCGGGCAGCTTGCGCATCCGCGTGTTGGTCGGGACGGCGATGGGCCGGCCGTTGCCGCTTTGCAGCACCGCCGCGGCCGCAGCATAGCTGCCGCTGCCGCCCTGCACCGCACCGGAGGCGACGTCGATCCACATCGGCGCCTCGCCGCGATAGTGGACGGCTTCCATCTTGAGCCCGAGCGAGCGGTTCAGCGCCTCGACGGCGCAATGGCTGTAGGAGCCCGCACCGTAGGTGCCGAGGCTCACCTTGTTGCTGCGCGCGTACTCGGCGAACTCCTTGACGTTCTTGGCCGGCACGTTCTTGTTGATGATGGTCGGCAGGTGACCCGCATCCATCCACGAGATCGGCACGAAGTCCTTGTCCGGATCGTAGGGCAGCTTCTTGAACAGCACCTTGTTCATGATCATCGTGGTCGAGATCGTCCACATCAGCGTGTAGCCGTCGGGCGCCGCGCTCTTGACCTGCTCGGCGGCGATGGCGCCGCTCGCGCCGGCCTTGTTCTCGACATGCACCGGCTGGCCGGTCTTCTGCGCGATCGCCTCGCCATAGGCGCGGGCGAAGGTGTCGGTGAGACCGCCGGCCGGATAGCCGCAGATGATCTTGATGGGCTTGGAAGGCCAGGCCTGGGCGATGGCCGGGGCCGGAAGAGCCGCCGCCGCGGCGGCAGCGGAACCATAGCGCAGCAACTGGCGGCGCGACGCACGCACGATCATGAACATCCTCCCTGCGGCGCGTCTTGTTGATGGTGACGGTCTTGGCCGTCTTGATCGCGCCAAGCCTTCAGCATGGCTGCGAATTCGGGGTCCGTAAAGGCGGGTTCGTGGCGACCCAGAGGCAGCCGTTTCGCTCGCCGATTATTGCGGCTCGATGTTCAGGCTCTTGATGACGTCGATCACCACCGGCCCTTCCTCGTCCAGCACCTTCCTGAAGTAGGCGCGGTCGCGTGCCGCCTCGTCGATGCCGAAGGTGTCGATGATCTTCTGGATGCGCTCGGTCTTGCCGCCTTCGACCATGAGATCGGAGAGCTTGAGGACGATCTCCTCCGGCGTGCCCGCCGGGGCGCAGCAGCCCACCCAGCCACGCACCTGAAATGCCTTCTCCTGGAGACCCTGCTCGACGAAAGTCGGCACGTCCGGCAGCTTCTTCATGCGCTCCAGGGTCGGCACGGCGATCGGGCGACCCGCCCCCGACTGCAGTACGGCGTTGGCCGATGCGTAGCTGCCGCTGGCGCCCTGCACGGCGCCGGAGGCCACGTCCTGCCACATCAGCGCTTCGCCGCGGTAGTGGACCGCTTCCATCTTGAGCCCGTAGTGGCGGTTCAGCGTCTCCGCCACGACGTGGGCGTAGGAGCCTATGCCATAGGTCGCCAGCGACACCTTGCGGTCGCGCGCCCAGGCGGCGAATTCGGGAATGGTCCTGGCCGGCACGTCCTTGTTGATGATGGTCGGCAGATGGCCGGTGTTGAACCAGGCGACCAAGGCGAAATCCTTGTCGGGATCGTACGGCAGCTTCCGGAACAGCACCTTGTTCTGAACCATCGTCGTGGAGTTGGTGAACATCAGCGTGTAACCGTCGGCAGGCGAGGTCTTCACCATCTCCGCGCCGATCGCGCCGGCGGCGCCTGTCTTGTTCTCGACCACCACCGGCTGGCCGATTTTCTGGGCGACATATTCGCCGTAGGCGCGGGCGAAGACGTCGGTCAGTCCGCCGGCCGGATAGGTGACGATGATCTTGATCGGCCTGTTCGGCCAGGCCTGTGCGATGGCAGGCGCCGGCAGAGCGCTCAAAGCGACGAGCGAGCCATAGCGCAACACTTCGCGACGCGTCGGGCGGACTGTCATCTGTTCCTCCCCATCAATTTCAATGGGGGCGCCCCGCAGTGACGGTCTTGTACGCTACGCTGTCTTGGTCGCGCCCGATTTCAGCATGGCGTCGATTTCGGCGCCGGTAAAGCCGGCCTCTTTCAGGATCTCGACGCTGTGCTCGCCGAGCCGCGGCTGCAGGCGCGTCACCTCGGGCTTGGTCTTGCTGAAGCGCGGCGGGATGTCGGGCATGCGCAGCTTGCCCTCGGTCGGATGCTCGACCTCCTTCCAGAAGCCGGTCGCCTGCAATTGCGGATCGACGAACAGGTCGTCGAGCGTGTTGACCGGCCCGTGCGGCACGTTCGAGGTTTTTAGCAGCTCGACCCATTCCGCATTGGTGCGCGTAGCGCAGATCTCGGCCAGGGTCGCGTAGTAGTGCTCGACGTTCTTCAGGCGATTGGCGAGCGTGGTGAAGCGTGGATCGGCGCCGAGCTCGGGCCGGCCGATCAGTCCGCAGAATTCCTTCCAATGCCCGTCGGTGTAAGGCAGCAACGCGAAGTAGCCGTCCTTCGACGGATAGGGCCGCCGCTCCTTGTTGAGCACGCGCTTGTAGCCAGCGGTCTCCAGCGCGGGCCTGAAGCTCTCGCCGTAGAGATGCTCGACCATGACGAACGAGACCAGGGTTTCGTACATCGGCACTTCGACCGCCTGTCCCTTGCCCGTGCGCTCGCGCGCGAACAGGGCGGCCAGCAGCGCGGAGACCACGCCGTTGGAGCTGGTCTTGTCGGCGACGATCGTCGGCAGGAAGCGCGGCTGGCCTGCCACGACGGTCTGCAGCGCGGCAAGGCCCGATCCCGCCTGGATGATGTCGTCGTACGCCGCCTTTGGCCCCATCGGGCCGGCCGAGCGGTAGCCGTAGGTCGCGAGATAGACCAGCCGCGGATTGATCTTCTCGAAGGCTTCGTACTCCACGCCCAGGCGCTTGGCGGGCTCGGGCCGATAGTTGTGCATCAGCACGTCGGCGGTCTCGGCGAGCTTGAACAGCGCGTTGCGGCCGGCCTCCTGCTTGAGGTCGAGCACAATCGAGCGCTTGGAGCGATTGCAGCCGAGATAGAAGGCCGCCATGCCCGGATTGCGCGCCGGCCCGAGCTGGCGCGTCGTGTCGCCCTCGGGCGGTTCGATTTTCACCACATCGGCGCCGAGATCGCCCAATTGCTGCGCTGCCCACGGTCCCAGCACGACCGTCGTGCAATCGAGAATCCGAACGCCGGCCAATGGACCCGCCATGTAGGTTTCCTCTTTCTTCCAGTTGTTTCATCCGACTAGCACACCCGGCCCGCCGCCGGCCACAGATCGGTCACCGGCCGCAGAATGGATGTCGTCGCGTACGTCCACGTACCCCTTTGCATCGGGAGACGCCCAACGTCACCCCGACCAAACAGGAGGCTGTAATGCGTGGAGTAGCGTTGAAGACCATCCTGGCCGCGGTGATCGCCGGCTCCAGCTTGCTGGTTGCCACCGGTGCCAGCGCCCACGATCGCTGGGACAAGTGGGATCGCTGGGAGCACAAGCCCTACTGGAAGCACTCCCGCGGCTACGGTCCGCCGACGCGCGTCGTGGTCGAACGGCCCGTCGTCGTGGCGCCGGCGCGCCCGGTCTACGTGGCCCCGGTCGTCCCGGTGGCGCCCGCCTACGGCTACGGCGGCGGCGGGTACCGCCAGGATCCGAGCGTGAACTTCAATTTCAGCTTCCCGATGCGCTAGTTCGCCACGTAAACACGCCCCTTCATGTTCCTCTCCCCCTAGCGGGGGAGAGGAGGCCGAGTCGGGTTGAGATGACTTTCAGACCCGGTTGACTCCTGCCGTTTGCGCCCTATTGTGGCGGCCATGCTGCGACTGACGACGCTTCGACTTATTGGCTGATCCGCCGCTCCGGGACACCCGGGGCCCTGCGGATCGCTCGTCGTTCGTCTCATCCAATCCACCAGTCGCCGCCACCCTCTCCGTCTGTATCGCAGTGTTCGCCTAAGAGCCGTTTTGGCCGTGCGCGGCGCGAGGAGTCTATCGATGTCACCCCAGAAACCCATGATGCCGACCGCGGGCGAGAAGTACGTACCCTTCAAGCCCATCGACCTGCCGAACCGACAATGGCCGTCCAAGGTCATCACCAAGGCGCCGATCTGGTGCGCGGTGGACCTGCGGGACGGCAACCAGGCGCTGATTGAGCCGATGGATTCCGATCGCAAGACGCGCATGTTCAAGCTCCTCTGCGACATGGGCTTCAAGGAGATCGAGGTCGGCTTCCCGGCGGCGTCGGAAACCGACTTCGACTTCGTGCGTGAGCTGATCGAAGACAAGATGATCCCCGACGACGTCACCATCCAGGTGCTGACGCAGAGCCGGCCCGAACTGATCGAGCGCACCTTCGAGGCGTGCCGCGGCGCCAAGCGCGTCATCGTCCATCTCTACAACTCGACCTCGACGCTGCAGCGCCGCGTCGTCTTCGGGATGGACTATTCCGGCATCATCGACATCGCCGTGGCGGGCGCCAAGCTGGTCAAGCAGCTGGCCGACTCCGATCCCAACACCGAATGGGTCTACGAGTATTCGCCCGAGAGCTTCACCGGCACCGAGCTCGAGTTCGCGCGCGACATCTGCGCCGCGGTCTGCGACGTCTACCAGCCGACGCCGCAGAAGAAGATCATCATCAACCTGCCGGCGACGGTCGAGATGGCCTCGGCCAACGTCTATGCCGACCAGATCGAATGGTGCCATCGCAACTTCAAGTACCGCGATTCGATGATCCTGAGCCTGCACCCGCACAACGACCGCGGCACCGGCGTGGCGGCGGCCGAACTGGGCTACATGGCAGGCGCCGATCGCATCGAGGGGTGCCTGTTCGGCAACGGCGAGCGCACCGGCAACGTCGACCTGGTGACCTTGGGCCTCAACATGTTCACCCAGGGCGTCGATCCCGAGATCGACTACTCGAACATCAACGAGATCCGGCAGACCGTCGAATACTGCAACCAGCTGCCTGTCCATCCGCGCCATCCCTATGGCGGCGACCTGGTGTTCACCGCCTTCTCGGGCTCGCACCAGGACGCCATCAACAAGGGCTTCAAGGCGCTCGACGCCTCGAACAGCAAGGTCTGGGAGGTGCCCTACCTGCCGATCGACCCGGCCGATCTCGGCCGCAGCTACGAGGCGATCATCCGCATCAACAGCCAGTCGGGCAAAGGCGGCATCGCCTACATCCTCAAGACCGACTACGGCATCGACATGCCGCGCCTCCTCCAGGTCGAGTTCTCCAAGGTGATCCAGCAGATCGCCGACGAGACCGGCAAGGAGATCCAGCCGGCGCTGATCTGGGACACCTTCCGCAAGGAGTACCTCGAGAACCGGACGCCGGTCGACTTCGTCAGCCACACCACGGTGCCCGAGCCCGGCCATCCGGACGTGCGTCTTCTCGACGCCCGGGTGAAGTTCAACGGCAAGGAGCAGAAGATCAGCGGCCGCGGCAATGGCCCGATCGCGGGCTATGTCGATGCGCTGGGCAAGAACTGCGGCGTCGGCATCCGGGTGCGTGACTATCACCAGCACGCCACCGGCGCCGGCTCCGATGCCCAGGCGGTCAGCTTCATCGAAGCTGAAACAAGCGACGGCCGCGTGCTCTGGGGCGTCGGCATGGACTCCAACATTGTTACCGCTTCGTTGAAAGCGGTGACGTCGGCCGCAAATCGATCGGTCGCCGTCAAATAGCGATACCGTTGCACAACGGCGCGCTCTACCATCAGAGCGGGCGGGAATTCCCCGCCCGCTCTTCGACTATCTGGAGGTTTCGCATGCATCGTCGTCTCGCCCCCGTCGTCTACCTCGCGACCGGCGCAATCATCGGCGGCTTGGCCGTGGCCTGCACTGCGGGAGCCAATCAGCCCAACATGCAGGCGGCGCTGAGCTCACTGCAGGCGGCGAAGGCCGAGCTGATCCAGGCGCGGCCCAACAAGGGCGGCCATCGCGACCGCGCCATCAACTTCGTCAATGCCGCGATCTCCGAGACCGAGGCCGGCATCAACTACGCCGGCAACTGACACGCCTTCGAAAGGACCGTTTCATGCTTCGCTCGTTTTCCAAGTCGCCGACCGCAATCCTGATCACCGGCATCACCATCGGCACGATCGCCGGTGCCTGCATCGCCATGGCGGCCCAGCCCAACATGCAGGAAGCGTTGGGGCAGTTGCAGGCAGCGCGCGCCAGCCTGGTCAGGGCTGAGGCCAACAAGGGCGGCCATCGCGACCGCGCGATCGGCTTCGTCGATTCGGCGATCGCCGAGACCAGGGCTGGCATCAACTACGCCCGCTGAGCGGTTCCTGTCGTCATGTTCCTCTCCCCTAGCCACCCTACGCTGCGACGCAGCTTCGGGTGACCTGAACCAAGGAAGGCTAGCGGGGGAGAGGAACATGGAGGTAGAACGACGGCATGGCCAAAGCGAAGACAAAGACCGCCCCCCGCAAGAAGCGCCCGACAAGCAAGCGTCCGGCGACGGCGCCGGACGCCAACCTGCTTGCCGACCTGATGAAGTGGGCCATGGCCGCCGGCGCCGATGCCGCCGACGCGCTCTACGTCAACGGCGAGTCCATCTCCGTCGCCCAGCGCATGGGCAAGCGCGAGAAGCTCGAGAGCAGCGAAGGCCGCGATCTCGGCCTGCGGGTGTTCGTCGGCCAGCGCCAGGCCTTCGTGTCGTCGACCGACTTCGCACCGGCCGCCCTGCGCGCGCTGGCCGGCCGCGCCGTCGACATGGCGCGCGCTGTCCCCGAGGACCCCGTCTGCGGCATCGCGCCGGAAGAATTGCTGGCCAGGAGCTGGCCCGATCTCGACCTCAGCGACAGGAAGCGACCGTCCGCCAAGGCGCTGCTGGCGATGGCGGCGGAGGCCGAGGATGCCGCGCGGGCCGTCAAGGGCGTGACCAATTCGGAAGGCGCCGAGGCGAGCTGGGGCCGGACCGCGGTGATGCTGGCGGCCAGCAACGGCTTCTCCGGCGGCTATCGCCGCAGCGGCTATTCGCTGTCCTGCGCGGTGCTGGGCGGTGAAGGCACCGCCATGGAGCGCGACTACGAATGGTCGAGCGCGGTGCATCTGGAAGATCTCATGGCTCCCGGCAAGGTTGGCCGCAACGCCGGCAAATTCGCCGTGCGCCGGCTCAACCCGCGCAAGGCCAAGAGTGCGCGCGTGCCGGTGGTCTACGACCAGCGCGTCTCCGGCGGGCTGATCGGCCATCTGGCGGGTGCCATCAACGGCCGCGCCGTGGCCCGCGGCACCTCGTTCCTCAAAGACAGGATGGGCGAGAAGATCTTCGCCGACGGCATCCGCATCCTCGACAACCCGCATCGCAAGCGCGGACTGGGCAGCCGGCCGTTCGATGCCGAGGGCCTGCCGACCAAGCGCTACGCCGTGATCGACGACGGCCGGCTCACGACCTGGCTGCTCGACCTCGCAGCCGCACGACAGCTCAACCTCGAGCCGACGGGTCACGCCGCGCGCGGCACGTCGGGTCCGCCCTCGCCCACGACCTCGAACTTCTATCTCGAGAAGGGCAAGCTCTCGTTCGACGCGCTTTTGGGCGACATCAAGAGCGGCCTCTACATCACCGACCTGATCGGTTTCGGCGTCAACGGCGTGACCGGCGACTACAGCCGCGGCGCCTCGGGCTTCTGGATCGAGAACGGCAAGCTCGCCTGGCCGGTGAGCGGCATCACCGTGGCCGGCAATCTCAAGGACATGTTCCTGAACATGACGCCGGCCAATGACCTGCAGTTCAAGGGCTCGACCAACGCACCGACGGTGCGAATCGAGGGCATGACCGTCGCCGGGTCGTGATAATGTGGGGGGATGAAACCCCTCCCCACGACAACGATCCTCGCCGCAACGACGGCACTCTTCGCCGGACCCGCCTTCGCGCCCGCTCATGCTCAAGGGGGCGACTTCCAATCTTGCCTGCAGACCATCAAGTCGGAGGCAACGCGCCAGGGCGTGTCGGCTGCCATCGTCGACGGCGCCTTCCGCAACCTGACGCCCGACCAGAAGGTGGTCGACCTCGACTCCCGGCAGCCCGAGTTCTCGCTGACCTATGCCAAGTACGTCGGCAGCACGGTCTCGAACGATCGCATCGTCAAGGGCCAGCAGCGTCTGGCCCAGCATCGCGCGCTGCTCGATCAGCTGCAGGCCGAGTACGGCGTGCCGCCGCAATACATCATGGCCTTCTGGGGCATCGAGACCAACTACGGCGGCTTCATGGGCGACTTCCAGGTCGTGCGCTCGGTGGCGACGCTCGCCTGCACGACCAAGCGCCGCGACTTCTTCAGCAACGAGACGGTGCAGGCACTGCGCATCCTCGCGATGAACCACATGACCCGCGAGCAGATGCGTGGTTCATGGGCCGGCGCCATGGGCAACATGCAGTTCATGCCCTCGACGTTCATGAAATGGGGTGTCGACCGCACCGGCGATGGCCGCATCGACCTCTGGAACAGCCTGCCCGACGCCTTCGCCTCGGCTGCCAATTTCCTGCGCGGAATCGGGTGGAAGCCGCCGCTGCCCGCCGCGGAGGAGGTGTTCCTGCCGCAAAACTTCCCGCTCGACCAGGCCGACACGACGGTCGAGAAGCCGGTGCGCGCCTGGGCGCAGATGGGCGTGCGCAAGGCGGGCAACGCGGCGCTGCCCAATTCCGACGAGCCCTCGTCGATCATCCTGCCGGCTGGCCATCGCGGTCCCGCCTTCATCCTCTATCCCAACTTCAAGGCGGTGATGAACTGGAACCGCTCGACGCTCTATGCGCTCTCGGTCGCCATCCTGGCGCAGCAGATCGCGGGCGGGCCGCCGGTCATGCAGGGCCCGCCGCCCGACGACGAGCCGCTGTCGCGCGCTGCCATCATCGACATGCAGAACCGCCTCACCCGCCTCACCCTCTACACCGACGAGGTCGACGGGCTTCTGGGACCCAAGACGCGCTCGGCGGTGAGGCTCTACCAGAAGCAGATCGGCATGCCGGCCGACGGCCATCCGACTCCGGAGTTCGTGCGCCGCCTGCAGCAAGCGAGATAGCCGCTACGGACCGCCAGTGACGGGCTTCGTCGTCCTGAACAATCGGCGTGGCGTTCATGGTCTCGCCGGCACGACGCTCTCGGCGATCGATGCCTGGTGCACCAGGCATTTCGGGCGCGACGCGCTGCAGTTCTCCCAGGCACTGACGACACGCTTCAATGCCGGATTCCTCGCCCTGAGGACGGTATCCGCAGAGCGCCTGCTCGTTCGCGCGAGCCTGTATCAGGCGGGCGTGCGAGTGGCCACCGTGGCGCTTCGTTTCGATCCGCCGCAGCGCCGGGCGCACGTAAGCTGGCTGGTCGTGACGCCGACTGGCCGCGGCGGCGCCACCAGCCGGCATGTCCTGCAGAACCTCCTCCTGATCGAGCGCGATTGCGGCATCACGCGCCTGACCCTGCAGGCCGGCCTCACCCATGGCGGCTACGTTTGGGCCGTCCACGGCTTCCTGCCCTTCCCGGAAAGCGCCTGGCCGGTCATCGCGGCGCGCCTGGTGACGAAATTTGCCGCCATGGCCTCGCACTTCACGCCGGCCCAAGCGGCTGCCGTCGACGGACTTCTGCGCTCCACGGATCGGCGCGCCTTGCGGGCGATTGCAGCGCTCGCCATGCCGGTCGGCGGCACGACACTCGGCAAGCACCTGCTGATGGGAGAGAGCTGGCCCGGTGAACTTGATCTTTCCGACGAGGCATCCGCGCTTATATATATGCGACGCATAGGATTGATCCCATGACCAGGAAGACAGGCCCCAACGTGCTCGAGTTTCAGGTGCCCGCCAACCGCGCCCCCAGTCGGCTGGGCGTGCCGTTCACGCGCGGCAGCGACAACCGCCGCCTCGTCGCCGTGGAGGAGGTCCTGTTCGCCGAGATGCGCGACCCGGATCTTGCCGACGCCTTTGCCGGATCGGAAATCGACCGCCTGGCGGCGATCTTCGGCCTGTCAGCCGAGGAGGTCGCCGAGCTCTACCGTCCTGCCGAGCTCAGGCCGGCCGCAGCAGGCGAACCGCCCCGGCGGCGAGGCCGATCGACACGGGCAAGGTAAGCGCGTTGTCGCCGTCGATCTGCACGGGCTGAGCGCCCTTCTCGCCGGCGTCGCTCAGCACCGACACCTTCACCTTGCGCCCGGCGACGACACGATAGCCGCAGCTCTTCGGCAGGCGCCCCAGCAGCAGCGCCAAGCCATAGCGAAAGGTCTGCGAGCGGCCCCAGCGCTCGAACAGGCAGACATGCAATAGCGGCTCGCCGAGCGCGGCGTTGGGCGCCACGACATAGGGCCCGGCATAGTGCCGGCTGCGCGTCACGATCACCGACGATGCCTCGTGACGCACGCCGTCGACCTCGACCTGGTAGCGCACCGGCCGATAGCGACGAGCCTCGATCAGCGAGCGCCAGACATAGGCGGCTCGGCCCAGGCGCCGCTTGAGCCGCGCGCTGACGCCGGCCACGACCTTGGCATCGAAGCCCGCGCCCGCCATCAGGGAGAAACAGCGCGCATCCGCGCCGTTGATCGCCTCGCCCGGTTGCACCAGCAACGGCCGCCCCGCGACCATCGTCTCGGCGACCGCCGCCGCCGAGAAGCCGAGGCCCAGCTCATGCGCCAGCACGTTGGCCGTACCCAGCGGCACTATACCGACGGCAGGCGTCTCGTCGCCGCGGCCGGCCAGGCCGTTGACGACCTCGTTGATCGTGCCGTCACCGCCGGCAACGGCAATCACGCCGTAACGGTGTGCATCGCAGGTCTCAGCCAGCCGCCGAGCGTCGCCGGCGGCCGCCGTCTC
>JAEZHS010000466.1 GCA_023436825.1 Pseudomonadota bacterium
GCCTTCGCCCTGGGCGACGGTCGCGTGCGCCTATTGCCGGGCGACATCAACGCCGCCGAGACGCCGGCAGTAGAGCCTTTGCATGGCGGCGCGGTGCTGGCGCTGGTCGGCGATCCGGCGGGCGACGGCTTTATAAGCGGCGGCGACGACGGGAGGCTGCTCCGCGTCGCGGCTGACGGAACGGCGAGCGAGATCGCCAGCCAGAAGGGCAAGTGGTTCGAGCACATTGCCGCTCATCGTGCGACCGGCGCCATCGCCGCTTCGGCGGGCAAGAACGCCTTCGTCGTGAAGGGCGGCGACGTGAAGGAGTTCGGCCCGCATGAGAGCACCGTGGCCGGTCTCGACTTCAGCAAGGACGGCAGCCGCATCGCCTGCGCCCACTATGGCGGCGTCACCGTGTGGAGCATCGGCCAGGTCACCCTGCCGCCGCGGAAATTCGCCTGGCGCGGCAGCCACGTCGCGCTGAAGTGGAGCACCGACGGCAAGTTCATCGCCACCGGCACGCAGGAGAACGACATCCATGTCTGGCGCATGGCGCAGGCCACCGACATGCGCATGCAGGGCTATCCCGCCAAGGTGAAGTCGCTGTCGTGGACCGCCGATGCGCGCTTCCTTTACACCTCGGCGCAGCCGGTGTTCACGGCCTGGCCGTTCTCGGGCAAGGGCCCGGAAGGCAAGCCGCCGCTGCAGTTCGGCGAAGAAGGCGCAGGCCTCATTTCCGTCGTCGCCGCCCATCCCGCCGCCGAGTTCGTGGCGGGCGGCTACGATTCGGGCGAGTTGCAGCTCGGCGACATCAAGACCAGACGCTCGGTGGTGCTGAAGATGGCCGACGGCTCGGCCATCACCTGCCTCGCCTGGGCGCCCGACGGCTACAAGCTCGCGGTCGGCAACGACGCCGGCACGCTGCTGGTGCTCGATCTGCGACGCTAGCGCCCTTTCATGTTCCTCTCCCCTTGGGGGCCCCCCTTGGGGAGAGGAACATGAGAGCAAGAGTTAATCCCGCCGCACCAGCAGGCGGTGCGCCACCAGGCAGAGGACGCCGGCGATACCCATCGCCGTCGTCATGGGCGCGATCGTGCCGTCGAGGCTCTGGCCGACGATGGCGCCGAAGAGTGCGCCAATGCCGAACTGCATGACGCCCATCAACGACGATGCCGTGCCTGCCATGTGCGGATAGCGCTGCAGCGCCATCGCCATCGAGTTGGGGCCGATCAGGCTGATGGTGGCGATCTGCGGCGCAAAGCAGAGCAGGAAGGGCCACAGGCCGATCGTGCCGTAGCGCGCCTCGATCAAGCCCAGCACCAGAGCGGTCGGGCCGGCGACGGCAGGCACGATCACGGCGTAGCGCAGGATGCGGCCTGCCCCGAACACCGGCGCGAACTTGGCGTTCAGCAGGCTGCCCAACGTCATGAACACGATCATGCTGCCGAAGATCAGGCCGAAGGCGCGCGGCGCGATGCCATACTTCTCGATGAACACGAACGGCGAGCCGCTCAGGAACGACATCAGGGCGGAGAACTGGAAGGTGCTGGTGAAGGCGTAGCCCATGAAGGCGCGATGCCGCACCAGCTCGCCGAAGCGCTTCAAGATGGACGACAGCACCAGCGGCTGGCGGTACTCGGGCCGCAGCGTCTCGGGCAGACGCAGCCACGCCGCGACCAGGGCGAAGACACCGACCATCGCCAGCACCCAGAAGATCGCCCGCCAGCCCAGGAACCACAGCACCTGTCCGCCGATCAGCGGCGCCAGCATGGGCGCGATCGACGTGCAGGCCATCATCAGCGACATGGCGCGCGCCGCCTGGTCCTTCTCGGCGAGGTCGCGCACCATGGTACGCGCCAGCACCACGCCGCCACACGCCGCCAGGCCCTGCAGGAAGCGCAGCAGCACGAGCTGGCCCGCTTCGGCCGCGAAGGCGCAGCCGATGCTCGCCAGGACGTAGACGAAGAGACCGCCCAGGATGACCGGCCGGCGGCCGAAACGGTCTCCCGCCGGGCCATAGAAGATCTGGCCGGCGCCGAAGGCGATCATGAAGGCCGACAGGGTGAGCTGGATGTCGCCCGCCGTGCCGTGCAGGTCGACGGCGATCACCGGCAGGGCCGGCAGGTACATGTCGATGCTGAGCGGCGTGAAGGACGACAGGAGCGCCAATACGGCCAGGAGCAGCGGGGTCAGGGTCGGGCGGGTCGCGGTGTTCGTGGTGGTCATTGGGGCCGGCTTCTATAGCGGACATGCTATAAGCGGACCATGTCGATGCTGCCCGAGCTCACCGAGCCGCAGATCCGCCGCTATGCGCGCCATATCGTGCTGGCGGAGATCGGCGGCGTAGGTCAGTCGCGGCTGATCGCCGCGCGCGTGCTGGTGATCGGTGCCGGAGGGCTCGGCGCGCCCCTGCTGCAATATCTTGCCGCCGCCGGCGTCGGCACGCTGGGCGTGATCGACCACGACAATGTCGATCTCTCCAACCTGCAGCGCCAGGTCATCCATCGCACCGCGGATATCGGCATCTCCAAGGTCGAGAGCGCCCGCCGCGCGCTCTTGGACATCAATCCCGAAGTGCGCGTCGAACCGCATGGTGAGCGACTTACCGCCGCGAATGCGGAGCGTATCATCGCCGACTACGACGTTGTCGCCGACGGCAGCGACAACTTCGCCACGCGCTACCTGCTGAACGACGTCTGCTATCGCCTGAAGAAGACGCTGGTGACCGCCGCCATCCTGCGCTTCGACGGCCAGATCTCGACCTACAAGGCTTGGCAGGGCGCGGGCCATCCCTGCCTGCGCTGCCTGTTCCCCGAGGCGCCGTCGGAAGACGCCGTGCCGAGCTGCGCGCAGGCCGGCGTTCTGGGCGCCCTGGCCGGCACCTTGGGTGCATTGCAGGCGACCGAAGTCGTCAAGGAGATCCTCGGCATCGGCCGGTCGCTCACCGGTCGCCTCCTGATGTACGACGCGCTCGCCGGCTGCTTCGACGAGATGACGATCGCCAAGCGGCCCGACTGCCCGACCTGTGGGCTGACATGAAATCCCCTGATGGCGGCCTGTCGGTAATCGTGCGCGCCGGCGACTATGAGACCGTGCACTACGCGCTGGCCCTGGCCGCGGCGGCGCTCGCGGTCAACAAGCCCGCGGTGCTGTTCTTCACCATGGCCGGCATCCGCGCTCTCGAGGGCCCGCCGCCTCCCCTCGCCGACTGGCACCGCGATGCCACCAATCGCAAGGCCGGCGTCGGCGACTTCGAGACCCTGCTGGCCGCCTGCGTCGAGCTTGGCGCGCGATTCATCGTGTGCGAAATGGGGCTGCGCTCGCTCGGCATCGACCGTGCCGACCTGCGCAGCGACGTTCCCCTCACGGTCGCGGGCATCGTGACCTTGCTGGAAGAGACCAAGCCGGGCATGCACCTGGTCACCGTGTAAAAGATCAATCAGGAGACTTCATGACATCCGCTGCCTTCGACGTGCTGGGAATCGGCAACGCCATCGTCGACGTCCTCTCCCGCGCCGACGACGCCTTCTTGAGCAAGCACGGGCTGGTGAAGGGCAGCATGATGCTGATCGACGAGCAACGCGCCGAAACGCTCTATGCCGCCATGGGACCGGGCATCGAAGTCTCGGGCGGCTCGTGCGGCAACACCATGGCGGGCGTCGCCTCGTTCGGCGGCAAGGGCGCCTATTTCGGCAAGGTGCGCGACGACCAGCTCGGCCAGGTGTTCGGCCACGACCTGCGCGCGCTCGGCGTGTCGTTCGACACCACGAGCGCCACGTCCGGCCCGGCGACGGCACGCTGCCTGATCCTGGTGACGCCCGATGCGCAACGCACCATGAACACCTATCTCGGCGCCTGCACCGGGCTCGGCCCCAACGACATCGACACCAAGGTCGTGAGCGCCGCGCAGGTGACCTATGTCGAGGGCTATCTGTGGGATGCGCCCGAGGCCAAGAAGGCGGTGCTGAAAGCGTTCGACGCCGCGCATGCCGCCGGCCGCCAGGTCTCGATCACGCTGTCGGATTCGTTCTGCGTGCACCGCTATCGCGAGGAGTTCCGCGATCTCGTGCGCAACAAGGTCGACATCCTGTTCGGCAACGAAGCCGAGATCAAATCGCTCTACGAGGTCGAGACCTTCGAGGAAGCGCTGGAGGCGACGCGCAAGGAAGCCAAGATCGCGGCCCTCACCCGCAGCGAGAAGGGCTCCATCGTGATCAAGGGCAGCGAGACCTACGCCGTGCCCGCCGCTCCCGTCGCCAAGGTCGTCGATACGACGGGCGCCGGCGATCTCTACGCCTCGGGCTTCCTGTTTGGTTACACACATGGCAAGCCGCTGGCCGAATGTGCGCGGCTGGGCGGCATCGCCGCCGCCGAAGTCATCTCTCATGTCGGCGCGCGGCCCGAGCAGGCGCTGCGTGGGCTGATTTGACCGGTTCAGCCGCCCAGACGCCGGCCCGCAGCTGGCGTGAGACCGTGGCGATCTACGCGCATCCGCGCGTGATCACCTTCCTCTTCCTGGGCTTCTCCGCCGGACTGCCGTTCCTGCTGGTCTTCTCGACCCTGTCGGCATGGCTGAAGCGATCGGAAGTCAGCCTCGCCACGATCGGCTTCGCGAGCTGGATCGGCATCACCTACTCGGTGAAGTTCATCTGGTCGCCGGTCGTCGACCGCGTGCCGCTGCCGTTGCTGACGCGCTGGCTCGGCCGGCGCCGCGCCTGGTTGCTGCTGGCGCAGGCCGGCATCGGGCTCGGCCTGCTGGCGATGTCCTTCTGCGATCCACGCACCGACCTCTTTTGGCTGGTGACCTTCGCCGTCATCGTCGCCTTCTCCTCGGCGACCCAGGACATCGCCATGGACGCTTTCCGCATCGAAGCGACGGACACGAGCCTCCAGGGCGCGACGGCCGGAACCTACCAGCTCGGCTATCGCGTCGCTGTCCTGGCGGCCAGCGCGGGCGCCCTCTACGTCGCCGCCTACAGCTCCTGGCCGAACGCCTACCAGGCCATGGCCGTCCTGGCCCTGGTCGGCATCGTCACTACCCTGGTGATCAGCGAACCGCCGCGGCCGGTCGAAGCGGCAACCGAGGAACGCGAGGCCAAGGTCGCCGAATTCGCCAATCGCCACGCCGAGCTCAGCCCGGCCCTCCGCGACGCTCTCGTCTGGGCCTACGGCGCGATCGTCTGCCCGTTCGTCGATTTCTTCGTTCGCTACCGCTGGGCCGGCCTGCTGCTGCTGGCTTTCATCGGCCTGTTCCGGATGAGCGACATAGCCATGGGCGTGATGGCCTATCCGTTCTATCTCGGACTGGGATTCGACGAACAGCAGATCGCCAACATCAGCAAGATCTACGGCTTCGTCATGACCGGGCTAGGCGCCTTGCTGGGCGGTGTCCTGGTGTTCCGCATCGGCGCGGCGCGGCTGCTCGCCCTGTCGGTGGTCCTGATCGCCGGATCGAACCTCACCTTTGCCTGGCTGTCCGCCATCGGCCAGCCCAACCCGACGGTGCTGACGATCGCCATCAGCGTCGACAACCTGGCGGGCGGCATGTCGGGATCGATCTTCATCGCCTTTCTGTCGGGCCTGACCAACACCGCCTACACAGCGACCCAATACGCGCTGTTCACGTCGCTCATGCTATTGCCCGGCAAGATCATCGGCGGCTTTTCCGGCGTCATCGTCGAACGCCTGCAAAGCTCGGCGCGCGACGTGCCGGCACTCGCCGCGCTGCTCGACCTCATGAATGCGGCGCCGAAGTATCAGGGCTTCACGCTGTTCTTCATCTACACGGCGCTGCTCGGCGTGCCGGCCCTGATTCTGGCCGTCCTGGTGCTGCGCTACTTCGAAAAAGAAACCCCTCCTTCCCAGAAGAAGGAGGGGCAGTAAATCGGCGTCGGGGTG
The DNA here is from genome assembly GCA_023436825.1 of Pseudomonadota bacterium. Next base: position 5,881 of record JAEZHS010000466.1, read on the forward strand.
TCATCCGCGCCGGGGGAACCGACCCGTTCCGGAGCGGGGCGTGGGGTTGCCGGCCCGGAACGGGCAAGTCCGGTTTAAGCGCCGGCGGCTACAAAACCGTGACTGGCAATGTGGAAAACTCGGAGCGCGGGCCTGGAGGTCCGCGCTCCAAACAGTCAGCCCGGCGTGGCGTCGAGCGCGTAGCCGGCGGCGCGCACGGTGCGGATCAGGTCGGCCTGATGCTCGCCGTTGAGCGCGATGCGCAGGCGGCGGATGTGCACGTCGACGGTGCGCGCCTCGACATAGACGTCCTTGCCCCATACCGCGTCGAGCAGCTGCTCGCGTGAGAAGACGCGGCCGGGATGCTCCATGAAATGGCGCAGCAGGCGGAACTCGGTCGGGCCGAGATGCACCGGCTTGCCGGCGCGCGTCACGCGATGGGCCACGAGATCCATGACGATATCGGCGTAGCTCAAGGCCTCGTCGGCCAGCGCCGGACGGATGCGGCGCAGCACGGCGCGGATGCGCGCCACCAGCTCGGTCGGCGAGAACGGCTTGGAGACATAGTCGTCGGCGCCGGCATCGAGCCCGCGCACGCGATCGCCCTCCTCGCCGCGCGCCGTCAGCATGATGATCGGCAGGTTGGCGGTCGCGGTCTGGCGGCGCAGTTGCCGGCACACCTCGATGCCCGACATCAGGGGCAGCATCCAGTCGAGCAGGATGAGATCGGGCACGTCCTCCTGCACCGAGGCCAGTGCCTCCTCGCCGTCATAGGCGACCGAGACGCGGAAGCCCGACTGCTCGAGGTTGTAGCGCAGCAGTTCGACAAGGGCCGTCTCGTCCTCGACGATCAGCACGCGCGGCTTGATCGACGAGGTCGACGCGTCGCGCCGCGAGGGAGCCTGCGTCGCCATGCTCATGACGCGTTGCCCGCCGCATAGAGGGAGGCGCTGCCCTTGGGTCGCGCCTCGTCGAAGCCGTGCCCGGTGGTGCGGAAGCTCACCAGCTCGGCGATGTTGGTGACGTGGTCGCCGGCGCGCTCGATGTTCTTGGCCATGAACAGGAGATGCGTGCACGAGGTGATCGTGCGCGGATCCTCCATCATGTAGGTCAGGAGCTCGCGGAACAGGCCGGTATAGACTTGGTCGATCTCCTCGTCGCGCTGCCAGACGTCGTGCGCCTTGGCGACGTCGCCCGAGGCGAAGGCATCGAGCACGTCCTTGAGCGCCGTGCGCACCAGGCGGCCCAGCCGATCGATGCCGACCACCGCCGACGCCGGCGACGTCACGCTGTTCAGCACGATGGTGCGCTTGGCGGTGTTCTTGGCGTAGTCGGCGATGCGCTCGAGCGCCGCGGCGATCTTGATCGACGACAGGATGACACGAAGGTCGACCGCCATCGGCTGGCGCAGCGCTAGCAGCTTGACCGTCTGCTCCTGCACCGCGTTGTCGAGGGCATCGACGCGGGCGTCGGCGGCGATCACCTGCTCGGCGATCTCCGAATCGCCCTGGCGCAGCGCCACCAGGCACTGCGCAAGCTGGGTCTCGGCCAGGCCGCCCATCTCGCTGATGGTCGAGCTCAGCCGCTCGAGCTCTTCGTCGAAACGCTTGAGGGTATGTTCCGCCATCTTCCTCTCCGTTTGTCAGCCGAAGCGGCCGGTGATGTAGGCCTGGGTCCGGCTGTCCTTGGGGGTCGTGAAGAGGGTTTCAGTCGCCCCGAATTCGATCAGCTCGCCGAGATACATGAAGGCCGTGAAGTCCGAGACGCGCGCGGCCTGCTGCATGTTGTGGGTGACGATGACGATCGTGTAGTCCTGCTTCAGCTCGTCGATCAGCTCCTCGATCTTGGCGGTCGAGATCGGATCGAGCGCCGAGCAGGGCTCGTCGAACAGGATCACTTCCGGCTTCACCGCGACGGTGCGCGCGATGCAGAGCCGCTGCTGCTGGCCGCCCGACAGGCTCTGGCCGTTGGCGGCGAGCTTGTCCTTGACCTCGTCCCACAGTGCGGCGCGGCGCAGCGCCGATTCGACGCGGGCATCGATCTCGGCGCGCGGCAGGGTCTCGTAGAGCCGGATGCCGAAGGCGATGTTCTCGTAGATCGACATCGGGAACGGCGTCGGCTTCTGGAACACCATGCCGATGCGGGCGCGCAGGAGGTTGATGTCCTGGTCGGCGCGCAGGAGGTTGTCGCCGTCGAACATCACCTCGCCGGTGGCGCGCTGGCCGGGATAGAGGTCGTACATGCGGTTCAGGATGCGCAGCAACGTGGACTTGCCGCAGCCCGACGGCCCGATGAAGGCCGTGGCCTTGTTGGCGTAGAGCGACAGGCTGATGCCCTTGAGCGCCCGGCTGTCGCCGTAGAAGAACTCGAGGTTCTTGATCGAGACCTTCTCGGTGAGGTTGGCGGTGTCGACCTTGGCGTGGCTCGCCACGGGGACGGCGGTGGTCAGGCCGTGGCCGTTGGTGGGAGCGATGCTCATGACGACTTCCTTCCGGCAGTAAGGGATCGGGCAAGAATACTGAGCGCCAGCACGGCGACGGTGATCAGCAGCGCGCCGGTCCAGGCGAGCTTCTGCCACTCCTCGTAGGGCGACAGGGCGAACTGGAAGATGACCACCGGCAGGCTGGGCATCGGCTGGTTCATGTTGACGCTGAAGAACTGGTTGTTCAGCGCCGTGAACAGCAAGGGAGCGGTCTCGCCGCTGATGCGCGCCACCGCCAGCAGGACGCCGGTGACGATGCCGGCGCGGGCCGCGCGATAGGCGATGCGCATGATCATCAGCGCCCGCGGCAGGCCGATCGAGGCGGCGGCCTCGCGCAGCGTGTCGGGAACCAGGGTCAGCATGTCCTCAGTGGTGCGGACCACGACCGGGATCACGATCACCGCCAGCGCAACGGCGCCGGCCCAGCCCGAGAAGTGGCCCATCGGCGCCACCATGATCTCGTAGATGAACAGGCCGACCACGATCGACGGCGCGCTCAAGAGGATGTCGTTGATGAAGCGCACGACGCTCGAAAGCTTGTCATGGCGCCCGTACTCGGCGAGGTAGGTGCCGGCCAGGATGCCGATCGGCGTGCCGATGACGACCGCCAGCACCGTGATGATCAGGCTGCCGACGATGGCATTCAGCAGACCGCCCGCGGCGCCCGGCGGCGGCGTGTTCTCGGTGAAGACCGAGAGCGACAGCCCGCCGATGCCCTGCCACAGCAGGACGCCCAGGATCAGCACCAGCCAGCCCAGGCCGAAGCCGGTGGCGACCCACGCCAGCGTCTTGTAGATGGCGTTGCGCCGACGGCGGCCGGCATAGAGCGGACTCTTAGCGGCGATGGATGTATCGGCCATGGCTTAACCCGCCCTCTGCTGGAGGCGCAGCAGCATGTAGCGCGCGATCGCCAGCACGATGAAGGTGATGAAGAACAGGATCAGACCGAGGGCGACCAGCGACGAGGTATAGAGATCGCCGACTGCCTCGGTGAATTCATTGGCGATGGATGCCGAGATCGTCGTGCCCGGCGCCAGCAGCGAGGCCGACACGTGGTGGGCGTTGCCGATCACGAATGTGACGGCCATGGTCTCGCCCAGTGCGCGGCCGAGGCCCAGCATGAAGCCGCCGATCACGCCGACGCGCGTGAAGGGCAGGACGACGTTGCGGAACACTTCCCAGGTCGTGCATCCCACGCCGTAGGCCGCTTCCTTCAGCACCGGCGGCACGGCGTCGAACACGTCGCGCGAGATCGAGGTGACGAACGGCAGCACCATGATCGCGAGGATCAGGCCCGCCGTCAGCATGCCGATGCCGTAGGGCGGCCCGGCGAACAGGACGTTCATCCCCGGCACGTACTCGAACGTATCGATCAGGAAGGGCTGGACATACTTCTGCAGGAACGGCGCGAAGATGAACAGGCCCCAGATGCCGTAGATGATGCTCGGGATGCCGGCCAGGAGCTCGATGGCAATGCCGATCGGCCGGCGCAGCGCCATCGGGCAGAGCTCGGTCAGGAAGAACGCGATCATCAGGCCGACCGGCACGGCGATCAGCATGGCGATGGCCGAGGTGATCAGCGTGCCGTAGATCGGCGCCAGCGCGCCGAACTTCTCGGTGACCGGGTTCCAGGATTCGTCGAACAGGAAGGAAAAGCCGAAGGTGCCGAGCGCCGGCGCCGCGCCGATGACCAGGGAGATGATCACGCCGCTCAGCAGCGCCAGCACGGCGAAGGCCGCCGCACGCGTCAGCGCATGAAACAGCACGTCGGTCAGACGCAGCTTTCTCAGCACGGCGCTGCGCGACGCGGCTTCCGCCGCCGTCACGCTCGTGCTCCTCAATGTCATGTCGGTCACGTCACGTCCCCCGGAATCCATCGGCCCCTCTTGCCTTCACCCTCGGCGGATGAAGCGGAGATGCGGCGGATGCGCCTGATCGCACCCGCCTCCCTCGCACCAGTCCGCTCTCGTCAGTTCGTCGGCGAGAACAGGGGCTTGCCCGAAGCGTCCTTGATCTCGGTCGACCACATCTTCTGGATATCGGTCACGACCTTGTCCGGCATGGGCACGTAGTCGAGTTCCTCGGCCGACTTGCCGCCCTTGGCGTAGGACCAGGCGAAGAACTTCAGCGCCTCGCCGGTGGCCGCCGCGTCCTGCGGCTTCTTGTAGAGCAGAATCCAGGTCGCCGCCGTCATCGGCCACGACTGGTCGCCCGGCTGGTTGGCGAGGATCACGCCGTAGCCCGGCTGCGACTTCCAGTCGGCGTTGGCGGCCGCGGCCTGGAAGGAGGCCGACGACGGATCGACGGTCTTGCCGGCCTTGTTCACCATCTTGGTGTGGGTGAGCTTGTTCTGCTTGGCGTATGCATACTCGACATAGCCGATCGCGCCCTTGGTGTTGGCGACGTTGTTGGCCACGCCCTCGTTGCCCTTGGCGCCGATGCCGACCGGCCACTGCACGGCCGTGCTGACGCCGATCTTGTCCTTCCACGCCGGAAGCACGTCGGCGAGGTAGTAGGTGAAGTTGTAGGTCGTGCCCGAGCCGTCGGAACGGCGCACCGGCACGATCGCCTGCTTGGGCAGCTTGGCCGACGGGTTGAGCTTGGCGATCGCCGGATCGTCCCAGCTCTTGACTTCGCCCATGTAGATCTTGGCGATGGTCGGGCCATCGAGGGTGAGGTCGCCCGGCTTCACGCCGTCGAGGTTCACCACCGGCACGATGGCGCCCATCACCATCGGGAACTGCGCCAGGCCGGACTCATCGAGCTCCTTGCCCGACAGCGGCGCGTCGGTGGCGCCGAAGGTCACGGTCTTGGCCTTGATCTGCTTGATGCCGCCGCCCGAGCCGATCGACTGGTAGTTCAGGCCGATACCGGTCTCCTTTTTGTAGGTGTCCGCCCACTTGGCGTAGATCGGATACGGAAAGGTGGCGCCGGCGCCGGAGATGTCGGCGGCGTTGGCCGCCAGCGACGAGAAGGCCAGAGCGGCCGTCGCCAGGGCGATTCTTGCGATATTCATAAGGGTCCCTCCTCGAGAAATTCGAAGCGTCTTTCCCCTAAAAGCCACGCATCACTGTCATATTACGAATATATGACAGTACGGTTACAGCAGCCGCGGCATCCTGAGGATGGAATAAGAACAGCGAGTACTGAGAGAGGGTTACGGCGCCGGTCGGACCAACCGCCGCATTGCGAACATATCAGGAACTTCCTGCGAAGTCCATGACCTGCTCGTCTCGAACAATTTTGGCGGACCATAGAGCGCCAAAAAAGTGCCGGCACTGACAGCCGCACGGCCTGTCTTGAGCCTGTCATATATTTCGACTATTCGAGTATCTTGGAATCAAAGCAAGCCACCCTTGGCTTCTCGGCCCTGGCGCAGGAGACCCGCCTCGATCTGATGCGCCTGCTGGCCTCGCGCGGCGCATCGGGCATGGCGGCCGGCGAAATCGCCACGGCATTGCGCCAGCCGCCTTCGACGCTCTCCTTCCACCTTGCCGCGCTCGAGCAAGCGCAGTTGATCCAGTCGACGCGGCGCGGGCGTCACGTGATCTACGCCGTGCGCTTTTTCGGCCTGCGCTCGCTGCTCAGCTACCTCACCGAGACCTGCTGCGGCGGCCCCCCGGATCTGTGCGGCGACCTCGCCCGACTGCTCCCCGACGACCCGCCGGAGGAAAAGCCCATGACCGCCGCGTTCAATGTCCTGTTCCTGTGCACCCACAACTCCGCACGCTCGCTGATGGCGCAGGCGATCCTCGAAAGGATCGGCAAGGGCAAGTTCAACGCCTACTCGGCAGGCTCCGATCCTGCGCGCGCGCCCATGGCGGCCGTGCTCGCCAAGCTCACGACGCTCGGCCACGACACCTCCGACCTGCACTGCAAGTCGTGGAACGAGTTCACCGGCCCCAACGCACCGCAGATGGACTTCGTCATCACGCTCTGCGACACGCAGCACAGCCAGGATTGCCCGGACGTCGGCGCCAATCCCATCACCGCGGCCTGGCCGTTGCCCGATCCATCGAAGTTCACGGGCACGCCGGCCGAGCAGGCCACCATGATCAACGAACTCTACGGCATGATCCGTCGCCGGCTGGAAATCTTCGTCAACCTGCCGCACGCCTCGCTCGACAGGATCGCGCTCAAGAAGCGCCTCGACGAATTGGGCGACAGCAGCCGGGCGCCGGTCTGACGGAGGGCATCATGAGGGTCGGCATCAACGGCATGGGCCGCATGGGCAGGCTGGCGATGCGTGCCGCGATGGGCGGCGTCCATCGTCCCGGAGATGACCCGCGACACGCCAACCGCCTCGACATCGTGCACGTCAACGAGATCAAGGGCGCCGCCGCGACGGCGCATCTGCTGGAATTCGACAGCATCCATGGCCGGTGGCACACGACCGTCGACAGCGACGAGCGCGGCATTGCCGTCGGCGGCAAGTATATCGGGTTCAGCGCGGGCACTTCGCCCGGCGACGTTACCTGGGGTGACCTCGGCTGTGACCTCGTGCTCGAATGCACCGGCAAGTTCCTGAAGCCCGAGCAACTCAACAGCTACTTCCAGCGTGGCGTGAAGCGCGTGATCGTGGCGGCGCCACCGGCCGGCTGATCGACATGCTGCTGTCAGGCGCGCTCTACCAGGTCGGCGGCCTCACGGCCTGCCTGGTCGGATCGGCGGCCATGCTGGCCGCCTGCTGGGCCATCACCTTCCTGCTGCCGGACCGGACACCTTCGCATGTCGCTTTTTGAACGTTACCTCACCCTCTGGGTCGCCCTCTGCATCGTCGCCGGCATCGCGCTGGGTCACGTCTTTCCCGGCCTGTTCCACGCCATCGGCACGGCGGAGGTGGCACACGTCAACCTGCCGGTCGCCGTCCTGATCTGGCTGATGATCATCCCCATGCTGGTGAAGGTCGACTTCGCCGCCATCGGCAAGGTCCGCGAGCACTGGCGCGGCATCGGCGTGACGCTGTTCATCAACTGGGCGATCAAGCCGTTCTCGATGGCGCTGCTGGGTTGGCTGTTCATCGGCTATCTCTTCCGGCCCTGGCTGCCGGCCGACCAGATCGACAGCTACATCGCGGGCCTCATATTGCTGGCGGCGGCGCCCTGCACCGCCATGGTGTTCGTGTGGAGCAACCTGTCGGACGGCGAGCCCGACTTCACCCTGACGCAGGTGGCGCTGAACGCCACGATCATGGTGTTCGCCTTCGCGCCGATCGTCGGCCTGCTGCTTGGCCTCTCCGCCATCAGCGTGCCGTGGGAGACGCTACTGCTGTCGGTCGGGCTATACATCGTCGTGCCCGTGCTCCTCGCGCAGCTCGTTCGCCACCGCGTGCTGGCCACTTCGGGCATGGCTGGCCTGACGACGCTGCTGGCGCGCCTGCAGCC
>JAEZHS010000035.1 GCA_023436825.1 Pseudomonadota bacterium
ATCTTATAATAAAGTATATGCCGGGAAAAAGCCAGCTATGTTTGGCCATTCAACATATAAAAATACTATTTTTATGTTTAATTTAATTAAAAAACAGCCAGTCTGCTGATCAGCAGACTGGCTGAAGCTATATTTCGGTCAACTACCAGCTCCGGCTGGAGCCGCCGCCGCCGCCGGAACCGCCGCCGGGAAAGCCGCCGTTGCCGCCGGCGCCCCCGGTGGCGGACGCATTGCCCACCGCGACGTTGGTCAGCGTGACCGATGCTCCGTCGTTCACGAACACCGCCGCGCCCGCGCCGAGCCCGCCACCGCCGCCGCCACCGATGGCATCGCTCGAGCCGCCGGCGCCGCCCTTGGCAACGGCATTGTTGATGGTGAGGTTGGAGATCAGGACCGAGCCGGCCTGGGCAAAGAAGGCGCGGCCCGAATTGTTGGCGTCGATCACCACGCCGTTGCCGGACACGACCACGGTGGTGGTGATCATGGGCAGCGACTGTGCGAGCGTGATCGTGCCGACGCCGGCGCCGATGGTGATGATGTTCGCGCCGCCGGCGTTGTTGGAATCGAAGATCGCCTGGCACAGCGAGCCGGGGCCGCTGTCATTGCCGTTGGTCACGTTGAAGTTGGCAGCCCAGGCGGGCAATGGCGACAGGCAGGTGCCGGCCAATAATAATGCGGCCAGCCGGCCCGGCTGCCGCGTCATGCTGATAAACGCCATTCCCCGAATGCCCCCAATCACACACCGCTGCGCTTTTTTACGGTGATAGTGATGACGCAAATTATTGCGCGGTATGTGTCGTGTAAAGCGCGAGCCCTCGAGAGCACACTGGTAGTGGCCTCAGAAACTGAGCCGCATCCCTGCGAGCTCGGCGCCGCTTCGGTACGCACTCACCCATTGCTGATCTCCCCGAACGCTCCGCAACACAGTCGGTGCGCATCCCCAGCCAGACTCGAACGCAGCATTAGCCTGAGGCGGACGCGGGTCGGTGGCCGAAGCACTATGCGCGACCGTCAATCGCTATGCGCGTCGGCACCCGGCCGTGCTATGGAGGGGCGAGGAACGAGTATCTTCCGTGCCGAATGTAGAATGGTTGCTGCGTGAGGCAGTGAGCGACTGGGCGCTGCGTACCGGGCAGCGCAACGTCGTCGACGACGAGCGCTGGCGTTCCTCCATCGAGCGCCTGCAGCTCGGTCCCGGCCTGCGGGTCTTCCTGTTCGAAGCGACGGCGCGCCAGGACGTGGCGCTGCAGATGCGCTCCGAGCGCGCCAACCGCTGGATGGGCGGGCAGGTGACGATCAGTGGCAGCGCCGAGCTCGATTTCCTCGACGGCATCCGCACACGGCCGTCGGCCGACCAGGCGCTGATCTTCCGGCCGTCGCGCCGCGGCTCGCGCGCCGCCGCCTACGACTTCAAGGCCGGCACGACGTTCCATTCGGCGGGCTACAGTCTTGAGATCCCGCGCGTCGTGCGCTTGTTCGACGGCGACGTGCCGCAGGCGCTGCAAGGGCTGATCGAGGGCGATCTCGAGCGGAGCCGCGTGCTGCCCATGCGCACCGACGCGTCTATGCGTTATCTGGCCCGCAGCCTGTTCGGCGGCCGTCTCAACGGGCCGCTGCGCACCCTGATGATGGAAGGCGCGGTGCTGCAGCTTCTTGCCGTGCAGGCCGATGCCGCGGGCAAGCAGCGCCGGGCCCGCCAGCAGCATGCGCTGACGGCGCGCGAGCGCGACGCCGTGCACGAGGCGCATCGGCTGCTGATCGCCGACATGCGCCAGCCGCCGACCATGGGCGAGCTGGCGCTGGCTGTCGGTCTGGGCGAGAAGCGGCTGAACGCGGGCTTCCGCCGCCTGTTCGGTGGCACCGCCTTCGAGGTGCTGCGCAACGAGCGGCTGGCGCATGCCGAGATGGCGCTACGCTCCGCCAAGGCCTCACTGAAGGAGATCGCCTTCCGTGTCGGCTACAACCACACCAACAACTTCATCAACGCCTTCACCCGGCGCTATGGCGCTCCGCCGCGGCAATATGCCGAGCATCAGCGCCGCCTCAGGCACTGATTGGCGGCGTTTCAGAAGCTGAGCCGCAGGCCGTCGGTGCCCGAGCCGATGTCGCCGTCGAAGCGCAGTCGGTCTGCATCCTTTTCCCGTTGTCTCGCAACAGCGGGGGTATAGAGTCCCGTTCGTCCAAGGGGGGTCCCGACAAGGGGCTGAGATACCGACGGCCGGTTCTGGCAGCGCGGTGACCCTTTGAACCTGATCCGGGTCATGCCGGCGAAGGGACTGGATGCCTCCTTTGCACAGCAACACGCCGGATCTCCGTCAGCCACTTGCCACGGGAGATCCTCGTCATGGACAACATCATCACACCGACCCCCAAGGTGACCACGGGACCATTGCCGGCCTCCGGCAAGGTCTATGTCACGCCGGGCTCCGCGCCCGATTTGCGCGTCCCCCTGCGCGAGATCGAATTGTCGGAGCCCAGCGAGCCACGCGTGCGCGTCTACGACACGACGGGCCCGTATACCGATCCTAATGCCGTCATCGATGTGCGCCAGGGCCTGGCGCGCACGCGCCGCGCCTGGGTCCTCGAGCGCGGCGGCGTCGAGGAATACGATGGTCGTCCGATCCAGGGCGTCGACAACGGCAACGTGAAGGCCTCGGCGCTGCAGCCCTTCCCCAACACGCCGCGGCCGTTGCGCGGCGTAGGGACCGCGCCGATCACCCAATTCGAATGGGCGCGTGCCGGCGTCATCACCAAGGAGATGATCTACGTTGCCGAGCGCGAGAATCTCGGCCGCAAGATCGCCCTCGACGTCGCCAGGGAACGTCTGGCCGACGGCGAGAGCTTCGGCGCCGCGCTGCCCGACTTCATCACGCCCGAGTTCGTGCGCCAGGAAGTGGCGATGGGCCGCGCCATCATCCCGGCCAACATCAACCACGGTGAGCTCGAGCCGATGGCGATCGGCCGCAACTTCCTGGTCAAGATCAACGCCAACATCGGCAACTCGGCGGTGACGTCGTCGATGGAGGAGGAGGTCGAGAAGATGGTGTGGGCGATCCGCTGGGGCGCCGACACGGTCATGGACCTCTCGACCGGCCGCAATATCCACGACACGCGCGAATGGATCGTGCGCAATTCGCGGGTGCCGATCGGCACCGTGCCGATCTACCAGGCGCTGGAGAAGGTGGGCGGCGATCCGACGAAGCTCTCCTGGGAAGTCTACCGCGACACCCTGATCGAGCAATGCGAGCAGGGTGTCGACTACTTCACCATCCATGCCGGCGTGAGGTTGGCGCACGTGCCGCTGACGGCGAATCGCGTCACCGGCATCGTGAGCCGCGGCGGCTCGATGATGGCGCAGTGGTGCCTGACCGAGCATCGCGAGGGCTTCCTCTACGAGCACTTCGGCGACATTTGCGACATCATGCGCAAGTACGACGTGTCGTTCTCGCTGGGCGACGGGCTGCGGCCCGGCTGCAACGCCGACGCCAACGACGCCGCGCAGTTCGCCGAGCTCGAGACCTTGGGTGAGCTGACGAAGGTGGCCTGGGACAAGGGCTGCCAGGTCATGATCGAAGGCCCGGGCCATGTGCCCATGCACAAGATCAAGGCCAACATGGACAAGCAGCTGCGCGAATGCGGCGAGGCGCCGTTCTATACCCTGGGACCGCTCGTCACCGACATCGCGCCGGGCTACGACCACATCACTTCGGGAATCGGCGCCGCCATGATCGGCTGGTTCGGCACGGCGATGCTCTGCTACGTCACGCCCAAGGAGCATCTCGGTCTTCCGGATCGTGACGACGTGAAGGTTGGCGTCATCACCTACAAGATCGCCGCCCACGCTGCGGACCTCGCCAAGGGCCATCCCGCGGCGCGATTGCGCGACGACGCGCTGTCGAAGGCGCGCTTCGAGTTCCGCTGGAAGGACCAGTTCAACCTGTCGCTCGACCCGGCGACGGCTGAAAAGTTCCACGACGAGACGATGCCCAAGGAGGCGCACAAGACCGCGCATTTCTGCTCGATGTGCGGGCCCAAGTTCTGCTCCATGCGCATCACCCAGGACATCCGCGATTATGCCAGGAAGGGCATGGACGAGATGAGCGCCAAGTTCAAAGCCGGCGGCAACGCACTCTACGTGCCGGACAAAGCAGCGGATTGATCAGCCTTTCTCCCCAGCGAAGCGGGGGAGTTGTCCGCGAAGCGGACGGAGGGGTCATGAGCAGCCGTCCTAGAGCTTTTGACCCGTCCGTCGCCGTGTGACGGCGACACCTCCCCACGCGGAAGCGTGGAGAATCGCGGCACCGGCACCGGCTACGCCACCATTCCCTTCTCCGGGCCGACGCCGCAGGGCAACTCCGGCGAGTTCGGCATGAGCGCCCAGCAGACGCGCCTGTCGCTGAAGGCCGAGGCGTCGGTCGGCGCGGACTCGCGAATCATCGGCTACGGCGAAATGGACTTCAACAATGGGGCCGGCGGCGCCAACTCCACGCAGTCGAACGGTTACACGCCGCGTCTGCGCCAGGCTTACGGCCAGTACGAAGACGATTCGTGGCAGGCCGATTTCCTGGCAGGTCAGGCATGGACCTTGGCGACGCCGTTCAGGAAGGGCCTCGATCCGCTCAGCACGTGGCAGCCGCCGGTGATCGATCACAACTACATGGTCGGCTACAACTACCTGCGTGTGCCGATGGTGCGCGCCGTGAAAGGCTTCGGCGATTTCTGGATGGGCATCGGGGCCAACACGCCGCAGACGGTGTTCGGCGGCACGGCCGCGGCTCCACCCGGCGGCACCGTGTTCACGGGCTATCTCGGCGCGACCGGCCTCAATCCGCAGGTCGACTACAGCGTCAACGTCGCGCCAGACATCGTCGCCAAGCTCGCCGTCGACACCAAGTTCGGCCACCTCGACGTCTTCGGCGTGGCGCGCTGGTTCCGCGACCAGGTCTCCTTCGGCACGACGAGCGTGAACTACGACGCCTTCGGCGGCGGCATCGGCGCCAGTGCCTACGTTCCAATCGGCGACTGGGTCGACCTGATGGGCAGCGTCATGTACGGCAGCGGCATCGGCCGCTATGGCGCCGCCGGCCTGCCCGACGTCACCTTCACGGCCAACGGCGGCCTCGCCACATTGCCGCAGGGCATGGGCACGGCCGGTGCGGTCGTGCACGTCATCCCGAAGGTCCTCGACCTCTACGGCTTCTATGGCCGGAACTGGGTCGGCGCGAGCTACTTCCCGGGCGGCGGCTATGGCAACCCGACCTTCGACAACACCGGCTGCTTCAATCCCAACGCCGGCGGCTCGGGCTGCGCGGGCAACAACCAGACGCTCAGCGAACTGACGGTCGGGCTCAACTGGAACATGCTGCGCGGCCGCTACGGCACCCTGCGCAGCGGGCTGCAGTACGGCAACATCATCCGCACCGCCTACTACGGCGTCGGCGGCACGCCCAGCGCCGCCGAGAACCTGTTCATGTTCAACCTGCGCTACATGCCCTTTGAGTAGGAAGGGCGAATTTTGTGGCGGGAAGGAGGGTGACCCACCATATGTCCGGGGTAGCGGTCGCTGCGACCTTCTGGGAATGTCGTGCGTACACCATTTGGCCGTGTTCAGCCGTTAATCCTGCGCCCATCGGATCCGCGGGGAGACTCTTGCGAATTGGTCCGTACTGGTAGGCAGCTAGCGCGTACTGGGGGCATATAGGAACACGATGAAAAGGTTGCGGACCCTGCTCGGGATCGGCCTAGGGCTCGCCATCGTGGCTGGTGCCGGCTGGTACATTTCACAAACCGGGACGACGCCTGCCCCGCGGCAGGCCGGCCGGTTCGGCGCTGGCGTGCCCACGCCCGTGGGCATCGCGACCGCTGCCAAGGGTGAGGTCCCGGTGGTGATCCGCGCGCTGGGCACGGTGGCTCCGCTGAATACCGTCAACGTCAAGACGCAGATCACCGGCCAGCTCCTCAAGGTCGACTTCAAGGAAGGCCAGATGGTGAAGCAGGGCGACCTGCTCGCCCTGGTCGATCCGCGGCCTTATGACGTCGCTCTGCAGCAGGCGATCGGCCAGCAGCAGAAGGACGAGGCGCTGCTCAAGAACGCCCAGACCGATCTCGAGCGCTATCGCAAGCTGGTCGCCCAGGACTCGATCGCCCGCCAGCAGCTCGACACCCAGCAGTCGCTGGTGCGCCAGTACGAGGCCGCCCTGGTGATCGACCAGGCCGCGGTCGACGCCGCCAAGCTCAACGTCGCCTACACGAAGATCGTGGCGCCGATCACCGGCCGCATCGGCCTGCGCACCGTCGATCCCGGCAACTACGTGTCGATGAGCGACGCCACCTCGATCTGCATCATCATCCAGATCCAGCCGATCTCGGTGCTGTTCACCATTCCCGAGGACACGCTGCCGCAGGTGCGCGAGCGCCTGAAGGCCGGCGCCAAGCTCGAAGTGCGCGTGCTCGACCGCGCGCAGAAGAACGAGCTCGCCATCGGCCGGCTCGATACCCACGATAACCTGATCGACATCACGACCGGCACGGTGAAGCTGCGCGCCGTGTTCGACAACAAGGACGACACGCTGTTCCCCAACCAGTTCGTCAATGTCCGCCTGCTGGTCGACACGGTGAAGGACGCCACCGTCGTGCCCGTCGCCGCCATCCAGCGCGGCCAGCCCGGCACCTTCGTCTACCTGGTGAAGGCCGACGATACGGTCGAGATCCGCGTCGTCGAGCTCGGCGCCACCGATGGCGACAAGGTGCAGATCGTCAAGGGGCTGCAGCCCGGCGACCAGGTCGTGACCGACGGCACCGACCGCCTGCGCGACGGCGCCCAGATCCGCCGGCCGGGCGGCCAGCCGCGCGCCGCGTCGGGCCCGCCGATCGCCAACGCGCCCGAGGGCTCGTCCCAGCAGGGCAGTGACCAGCAGAGGCAGCAGAGACGACGCCAAGCCAACGGCGGTAGCCCGGGTAGCGCCCCTGGCGGCGCCGCCGCCGCCCAGCCCAACCAGTAATCCCCGCCGCGACATGAACCCGTCGCGGATCTTCATCGAGCGTCCGGTGGCGACCTCGCTGCTGATGGTCGCCATCATGCTCGTGGGCGCGATCGCCTACCGGTTCCTGCCATTGTCTGCGCTGCCGCAGGTCGACTATCCGACCATCCGCGTGCTGACGCTCTATCCCGGCGCCAGCCCCGAGGTCATGACCTCGTCGGTCACCGCGCCGCTCGAGCGCCAGTTCGGCCAGATGCCGGGCCTCAGCCAGATGACGTCGACCAGTTCGGCAGGCGCCTCGTCGATCACCCTGCAGTTCGACCTCAAGCTCGGTCTGGACGTCGCCGAGCAGCAGGTGCAGGCCGCCATCAACGCCGCCAGCAACCTCTTGCCCTCGGACCTGCCGTCGCCGCCGGTCTACGCCAAGATCAACCCGGCCGACGCGCCGGTGCTGACGCTCGCCGTCACGTCCAAGACCGAGCCGCTGACCAAGGTCTATGACTACGTCGATACGCGGCTGGCCCAGAAGATCTCGCAGCTGCCCGGCGTCGGCCTCGTCAGCCTCGACGGCGGCATGAAGCCCGGGGTCCGCATCCGGGCCAATCCGACGGCGCTCGCGGCCTATGGCCTCAACATCGACGACCTGCGCACGACGATCGCCAACGCCAACGTCAACACACCCAAGGGCAATTTCGACGGTCCGGCGCGCTCCTACACCATCAACGCCAACGACCAGATCACCGATCCCAAGCTGTTCGGTGATGTCGTCGTCGCCTACCGCAACGGCGCGCCGGTGCGGCTGCGCGACGTCGCCACCGTCGAGGAGGCGCAGGAGAACAACCGCCTGGCCGCCTGGACGAACACAACCCAGGCGGTGATCATCAACGTCCGCCGCCAGCCCGGCGCCAACGTCATCGAGGTGGTCGACAGCATCAAGCGGCTGCTGCCGCAGCTGCGCGAGACGTTGCCCGCGTCGATCGACGTCGCCGTCCTGACCGATCGCACGACCACGATCCGCGCCTCGGTGCGCGACGTGCAGATCGAGCTCACCTTCGCCGTGATCCTGGTCGTGGCCGTGATCTTCCTGTTCCTGGGCGACTGGCGGGCGACGCTGATCCCCAGCCTGTCGGTGCCCTTGTCGCTCGTCGGCACCTTGGCGGTGATGTATCTCGCGGGCTTCAGCCTCAACAACCTTTCGATCATGGCCCTCACCATCGCCACCGGCTTCGTGGTCGACGACGCCATCGTCATGATCGAGAACATCGCCCGCTACATCGAGCGCGGCGAGGATCCCAAGGAAGCCTCGCTCCGGGGCAGCAAGCAGATCGCCTTCACCGTGGTCTCGCTCACCGTGTCGCTGATCGCCGTGCTGATCCCGCTGCTGTTCATGAGCGACGTGGTCGGCCGCCTGTTCAGCGAGTTCGCCGTCACGCTCTCGGTCACCATCCTGATCTCGGCCATCGTGTCGCTGACCCTGGTGCCCATGATGTGCGCCCAGCTCCTGCGCCAGCGGCCGGAGCACGCCGTGGCGACGGCGGCGCATCCGCATCCCGAGGCGGAGGCCCGTCATGACGAGGTAATGGGGGCGGGCTGGTTCGGCCGCCTGATCGGCATCTACGACCGCTGCCTGGTCGTGGTGTTCCGCCATCAGCCGCTGACCTTGCTGATCGCCGTCGGCACGATCGTGCTGACCGTGCTGCTCTATGTCGTGATCCCGAAGGGCTTCTTCCCGGTGCAGGACACCGGCCTCATCCAGGCGGTGACCGAGGCGCCGCAGAGCATCTCCTTCGAGGCCATGGCCAAGCGCCAGAATGCGCTGGCCGCGGCCATCCTGGAGGACCCCGACGTCGAGAGCCTCAGCTCCTTCATCGGCGTCGACGGAACCAACGCGACGCTCAATTCGGGCCGCATGCTGATCAACCTCAAGCCGCGCAGCGAGCGCAGCCTGACGGCCAGCCAGATCATCCGCCGCCTCCAGCGCGACACGGCGTCGGTGCAGGGCATCTCGCTCTTCATGCAGCCGGCGCAGGATCTCACCATCGATTCGACGGTGAGCCGCACGCAGTACCAATTCGTCCTGCAGAGTCCCAAGCCCGAGGACTTCGACACCTGGGTGCCACGCCTGATGGATCGCCTGCAGCACCTGCCCGAGCTCGTCGACGTCACGACCGACATGCAGGCCAAGGGCCTGTCCCTGTTCATCAAGATCGACCGCGACGCCGCCGCGCGCTTCGGCATCACCGCCGCCTCGGTCAACAACGTGCTGTACGATGCCTTTGGCCAGCGCATCGTCTCGACGGTCTACGGCCAGTCCAACCAGTACCGCGTGATCTACGAGGTCGAGCCGTCGATGGGCCGGTCCATCGATTCGCTCAGCAACCTCTATCTGCCGGGCGCCGGCGGCAAGCAGGTGCCGATATCGGCGATCGCCACCTTCGAGGAACGCACCGCGCCGTTGCGCCAGGATCGGCTCGGCCAGTTCCCGGCCACCACCATCTCGTTCAACTTGGCGCCGGGCTATGCGCTCGGCCAGGCGGTCGACGCCATCCAGGCGGCGCAGCGCGAGATCGGCATGCCCTTGTCGATGACGACGCACTTCCAGGGCGCCGCGCTCGCCTTCCAGAAGTCGCTCGACAGCCAGCTGCTGCTGATCCTGGCCGCCATCGTCACGGTCTATATCGTGCTGGGCGTGCTCTACGAGAGCTACATCCATCCCATCACGATCCTGTCGACCCTGCCGTCGGCCGGCATCGGCGCGCTGCTGGCGCTGATGATGGCCGGCGCCGACCTCAGCGTCGTCGCCATCATCGGCATCGTGCTGCTGATCGGCATCGTCAAGAAGAACGCGATCATGATGATCGACTTCGCCCTCGATGCTGAGCGCCACGAAGGCAAGACGCCGCAGGAGGCCATCCACCAGGCCTGCCTGCTGCGCTTCCGGCCGATCATCATGACCACCGTGGCCGCGCTCGTGGGCGCCCTGCCGCTAATGCTGGGCAGCGGCACCGGCTCCGAGCTGCGCTCTCCGCTCGGCATCACCATCGTCGGCGGCCTGATCGTGAGCCAGGTGCTGACGCTCTTCACCACGCCGGTGATCTATCTCGCCTTCGATCGGCTGGGCCGCCGCCTGCGCGGCGCGCCGCTCGACACCCCGGCCAATCCGGTGGTGCGCCCGGGCGGCGGCGCGGCCGGTGCCGGTGTCGATGAAAGACCGCTGACATGAACCTGTCGGCGCCCTTCATCGCCCGGCCGGTCGCCACGACGCTCCTGACCATCGGCATCGCGCTGGCCGGCCTGGTCGCGTTCCTGAAGCTGCCGGTGTCGCCGCTGCCCAGGGTCGATTTCCCGACCATCCAGGTCATCGCCAGCCTGCCAGGCGCGTCGCCCGAGACCGTGGCCACCAGCCTGACCACGCCGCTTGAGCGGGCGCTGGGCGCCATCGCCGGCGTCACCGAGATCACCTCGATGAGCACGGTCGGCAATTCGCGCATCACCCTGCAGTTCGATCTGTCCAGGAGCATCGACGGCGCGGCACGCGACGTGCAGGCGGCCATCAACGCCGCCCGCATGGAGATGCCGAGCGACCTGCCGACCAACCCGCAGTACCGCAAGATCAATCCGGCCGATGCGCCGGCCGTGGTGCTGGCGGTCACCTCGGACATCGTCGGCCAAGGCCGCCTGTTCGACGCGGCGTCGAACATCCTCCAGCAGAAGCTCAGCCAGGTGACCGGCGTCGGCCAGGTGGTGCTGGGCGGCAGCTCGTTGCCGGCGGTGCGCGTCGAGATCAATCCGACGGCGCTCAACAAGTATCAGATCGGCCTGGAGAGCGTGCGCGCCGCCCTTGCCGCCGCCAACGCCAACTCGCCCAAGGGCGCGCTCGAGGACGGCGAGCGGCGCTTCCAGATCTATTCCAACGACCAGGCGACCACGGCGGCCGAATATCGGCCGCTGATCATCGCCTGGCGCAACGGCGCCCCGGTCCGGCTGTCTGACGTCGCCGAGGTCATCGACGCCACCGAGAACATTCGCAACGAGGGCCAGGCCAACGGCAAGCGCTCGGTGCTGGTGATCATCTACCTGCAGCCCAACGCCAACGTCATCGAGACGGTCGACGAGATCCGGGGACTGCTGCCGCAATTGCAGGCGGCGTTGCCCAACGATGTCGAACTGCAGGTCGTCAGCGATCGCACCGTTACCATCCGAGCCTCGCTGACGGAGGTCGAGCATGCCCTGATCATCAGCATCATCCTGGTGGTGCTGGTGACCTTCGCCTTCCTGCGCTCGGCCAGGGCCGGTTTCGTGGCCGCGGTTGCCGTGCCGGTGTCGCTGGTCGCCACCTTCGGCGGCATGTACCTGCTGGGCTACAGCATCAACAACCTGTCGCTGATGGCCATGGCGATCGCCGCGGGCTTCGTGGTCGACGACGCCATCATCGTGCTGGAGAACGTCTCGCGGCACATCGAGGCCGGCATGTCGCGCATCGATGCCGCCCTGCAGGGCGCGCGCGAGGTCGGCTTCACCGTGGTGTCGATGAGCGTGTCGCTGATCGCGGTGTTCATTCCCATCCTGCTGATGCAGGGCATCGTCGGCCGCCTGTTCCGCGAGTTCGCCGTCACGCTGTCGATCGCCATCCTGATCTCGATGGTGGTCTCGCTCACCACCACGCCGATGATGTGTGCCTACGTTCTGCGGGCGCACGACAACACGCGGCCGCCGGGCCGCTTCTTCCGCTGGAGCGAGCAGGGCTTCGCCGCCCTGCAGCGCTGGTATGGCGGCAGCCTGCGCTTCGTGCTGCGCCATCCGCTGGCGACCATGCTGGTGTTCCTGGCGACGGTGATCCTGAACGTCGATCTCTACGTCACCATCCCGAAGGGCTTCTTCCCGCAGCAGGACACCGGCCGCATCGTCGGCGGCATCCGCGCCGACCAGAGCATCTCCTTCCAGGCGATGCGGCGGAAGTTCCGGCAGTTCATGGAGATCGTGCGCCAGGATCCGGCGATCGAAAACGTGGCGGGATTTACCGGCGGCTTCTCGACCAACTCGGGCTTCATCTTCGCGACGCTGAAGCCGCTCAGCGAGCGCAAGATATCGGCCGACCAGGTGATTGCCCGCCTGCGCCCCAAGCTCGCCCAGGTGCCGGGCGCCAACCTGTTCATGGCGGCGGTGCAGGACATCCGGGTCGGCGGACGCCAGAGCAACGCCCAGTACCAGTTCACCCTGCAGGCCGATTCGCTGCCTGACCTCTACACCTGGGCGCCGAAGCTCACCGAGGCCCTGCGCCAGGACCAGTCGGTCATCACCGACGTCGATTCCGACCAGCAACAGCGCGGCCTGCAGGTCAACCTCACCATCGACCGCGACGCGGCGGCGCGGCTCGGCGTGTCGACGCGGTCGATCTCCTCGACCCTGTACGACGCCTTCGGCCAGCGCCAAGTCTCGACCATCTACAACGCGCTGAACCAGTACCACGTCGTCATGGAGGTGGCGCCCGAGTATTGGGCGAATCCCGAGCGGCTGAAGGACATCTATGTCAGCACCACGGGTGGCGCGATCAGTGGCGCCCAGGCGACAGCCGCGACCGTCTCGACCACGCCGCTGGCGGCGGGCGCCGTCGATCCGACCGCGGCAGTGCGCAACCAGCGCACCAACCAGATCGCCGTAGCGGGCCGCGGCTCGGCCTCGACGGGGGCGGCCGTCAGCACCATGCCCGAGACGATGGTTCCGCTGTCGCAGCTCACGAGGTACGAGTTCAACACGACGCCGCTGGCCGTCAACCACCAGGGCCTGTTCGTCGCCAGCACGATCTCGTTCAATCTCGTGCCGGGCAAGACGCTGAGCGATGCGGTGTCCTACATCAACGCCACCATGCACGAGGTCGGCATGCCGGCGACCATCCACGGCTCGTTTCAGGGCACCGCGCGCGCCTTCCAGCAGAATTTGAGCAGCCAGCTCCTGCTGGTGCTGGCGGCGCTGGCCGCCGTCTATATCGTGCTCGGCATCCTCTACGAGAGCTATATCCACCCGATCACGATCCTGTCGACCCTGCCGTCGGCCGGCATCGGCGCGCTGCTGGCCCTCAAGATCACCAACGTGGAATTCAGCATCATCGCCATGATCGGCGTGCTGCTCCTGATCGGCATCGTCAAGAAGAACGCGATCATGATGATCGACGTGGCGCTGGATCGCGAACGCAGCGAAGGGCTCGACCCCGCCGAGGCGATCCATCAGGCGGCCGTGCTGCGCTTCCGTCCCATCCTGATGACGACGATGGCCGCGATGCTGGGCGCCCTGCCGCTCGCCATCGGCTTCGGCGACGGCGCGGAGTTGCGCCAGCCGCTCGGCATCTCGATCATCGGCGGCCTGTTCGTCAGCCAGATCCTGACGCTCTATACGACGCCGGTGATCTACCTCTATCTCGACCGCTTCCGGAAGCGCGACCGTGATCGCCCCAGCCGCGTCGCCCGTGCTATGGGAACACCGGGTCCGGCAACTGCATGATCTCATCGCGTTACGTTCTGGCGTTCTCCGCAGGCCTTGCGGCCAGCGGCTGCACGGTCGGCCCCGACTACAAGAGGCCGCCGCCGGCCGATCCGCCGTCGCTTGCTTTCAAGGAGACGACGGGGCCGGTGGTGGGCGCCGCGGCGAACTTCCAGCCCGCGATGCCGCGCGATGCCATCGATCGCGGCCCGTGGTGGGGGATGTACGCCGATCCGACGCTCGACCGGCTGGCGGCGCAGATCGACATCTCCAACCAGACCCTGATGCAGGCCGAGGCGGCCTACCGCCAGGCGCGCGCGCTGGTGCGGCAGGACGCGTCCGGTCTCTATCCCACGGTCAGCGGCAGCGGCGGCTATACCCAGAGCGGCAGCGGCTCGGGCTCGAGCCGCGCAATCCAGGGCACCGTGGTCAACGCCAGCTCGGGCAGCGTCGGCCAGTTCAGCGCGGGTCCATCGTTCAGCTGGGAAATCGACCTGTGGGGCCGCATCCGTCGCCAGGTCGAGAGCGATTCGGCAGCGGCCCAGGCCTCTGCGGCGGACCTCGCCAATGCGCGCCTGTCGGCGCAGGCCAACATGGCGATCAACTACTTCTCCATGCGCATTTCCGAGCAGCGCATGAGGGTCTACCAGGCGTCGGTGGCGGCCTATACGCGCTCGGTCGAGATCGTGCAGAACCAGCTCGACGCCGGCATCGTGAGCCGCGTCGACCTCGCCCAGGCGCAGACCCAGCTCGAGCAGACGCGCGCCCAGCTGGTCGCCGAGAACATCACCCGCGCCACCTTCGAGCATGCCGTCGCGGTGCTGGCCGGCAAGGCGCCGTCCGAGCTCAGGGTCGAGCCCGGCCCGTTGCCGCCGGAGATCCCGACCGTCGAGCCCGGCGTGCCCTCGACCCTGCTCGAGCGGCGGCCCGACATCGCC
>JAEZHS010000095.1 GCA_023436825.1 Pseudomonadota bacterium
GTCCTCTATTTTTTCTCCTGGGGCGCGCCGCCCCCGCCCGGTCCGCGCCGGCCTACGGCCGGCTGAATGACCTCAAGCGATCATCGCGTCGCCATAATCGGCCGGTTATTTTGGCGGCGGAATGGCCGGCCCGACCACGCTGATCGTCACCACGCAGAGCGGCGTGCGCCCCTTGGGCGTGCGCGGCGCGCCGCTGCACAACGCCGCCCCGCAGCTGCGCCGCGTGGTGCGCCGCCGGCTGGGCGACGACGCGGCCGGCCTTCTAGCCGATCCGCAGGCGCACGATAACGGCAAGTCGATCGACTGGTACGCCGACTGGCCGGGCCCGGTGCAGCCCCTGTCGGCGCTGGCGCCCGAACGGCGCGCCGACGTGCTGGCCCAGGTCGAGCGCATGCTGGCCGAGATCCGACGCCTTGGCGACGCGCTGGCCGGCGCCGGCCCGCGCGAAGACATGGGCGTCGTCGGCCTGTCGCTACAGCTCGCCGCCCGCGCACCGGCCCAGTCCTTCATCTTCATGGTCGGCGAGCGGCCCGTGATCGTGTGCTGGGGATACGAGAAGGAGGCCGCAGCCTCGCTGCTGCCGGCGACGCTGCCGCAGGCGCCGGAGCCACCGGCGCGCCGCCCCGTGCTCGAGGCGCCCACGATCGCCGCTGCCTTGCCCGTCGTCAGGCCGGTGAGCACGACCATCCCGTGGCTGCGCACCCTGCTGCTTGCCCTGCCCTTGATGCTCCTGCTGCTGGGAGCGGCTTGGCTGCTGCGCGAGATTCTGCCGGCCGATCCGTCCCTGGCGCTGGCGACCCGCGAAGGCCCGCCGGCGCCGCCGCCCAGGGAACCGCCGCCCGATCCGACGCCTGCCCTGAAAGCCGCCTTTTCGACCGAACGGTCGCGCGAGCGCATCCTCAAGGTCGAGCTGTCGCTGGTCGAAGCCGAGCTCAAGAAGCGCATTGCCGACTGCAAGCCGCCGGAGCAGCCGAAGCCGCCGCCGCAGGTCGCCGTTGCTCCGCCGCCTCCCAAGCCTGCGCCGACGCCGGCTCCGGCGCCGGCACCACGCCAGACGCATCCCAACGACAACCGCCTGCGCCTGCCTGCGCCCACCAACGACTACTCCTTCATGTCGGGGTGCTGGCGCACCGATCCGTTCCGCCACGAGCCGATGCAGGGCCAGCCCGGCGTGTCGTCCTACTGCTTCGACGCCAACGGAAACGGCCAGCTCGAATGGCGGCGCGGCCGCACCGCCTGCCGCACCCGCGCGCAAGCGCGCTTCGAGGGATCGCTGCTGCGCATCCGCGACGGCGATTCGTCGTGCAACGACGGCTCGCGCTGGTATGCCGACCAGCTCGTCTGCCAGCGCGGCGCCGACAATGTCGCGCAATGCAGCGGCCGCTCGCAGGGCATGTTCGGCCCCGTGACCTGGACGGTCAACCTGCACAAGCTGAACTGAGCGCGTCCGCCAGGTCAGTCGACGACGTCGACCCCGATCGCAGAGATGGTCTCGCGCAACCAGTCCGGCAGATCGCCCTGACCGATGGTCGCCGCCATCGCCGACTCGCGAGCCCTGATCGCCCGATGCCCCGCAACGGCGACGGCGATCTCGTCCTGGCGAACGACCACGATGCCGTCGCGGTCTCCGACGACGATATCACCGCTCGCGACCACGACGGGTCCGATCGGGACAGGAAAGCCGATCAGACCGGGGCCTGTCTTGAATGGTCCGCCCGGCATGACGCCGCGCGAGAAGACCGGGATGCCGAGCGAATCGAGATCATCGATATCGCGTGCCGGCCCGTCGCAGACGATCGCCGCGACACCGCGCGCACGAGCGAGGGCGACGAAGTTGGCGCCGATCAGTGCGGCGCCGTCGTGCCCGTCGTTGCCCAGCACCATGACATCGCCCGAGCGCACCCACTGGAGCGCCGCCAGCGCCGCCACATTGTCGCGCGGGCGGCATTGCACCGTGAGCGCCGGCCCGGCGAACGCCGTCGCCGCGGTCACCGGACGGATGGCTGCGGGCAACGCTCCACGCCGCCCCTGCCCGTCGCAGACAACGCTGCTGGACGCGCCCTTCAACTCCGCCCAGGCGGCCTCGGCGGGCCGTGGCCAGTCGCGGCGGGCGGTGATCCGCTTGTCGCTGAAAGCCATCTCAGACCGCCGCCTTCTCGCGGCGGTCGGCCTCGGTCCGATCCAGCCCGTAATGGCGGACAGCGCTATCGATGGTGATGAAGCCGTTCTCGAGATCCTCCAGCACCTTGCGGCGGGGCCGCTTGCGCGGGTCACCGAAGCCGCCACCGCCGGCATCGTCGATCGAAAGCATGTCGCCCTCGGCGAGCTCGTAGCGTCCCTTGGGGTGCACCGCGTTGCCGTTGATGCTGAAGATGCGCGCCCCGCCGGGCCCGCCGCGGTGCAGACCAAGCGCCGGGAAATGCGTGCGCGACCCGAGCAGCGCGACACGCACCGGCCGACCGGTGTCGTTGCGCAGCTCGATGCGCTGGCCTAGTCCACCGCGCGATTCGCCGACCCCGCCGGAATCGACCCGCAGCACGCGCCGCACCAGCGTCATGCTGGTCAGCGTCTCCCAGGTCTCGGCCGGCATCGTCATCATGTTGGCCGGCGCCGGCGTCGCCGACAGCCCGTCGACGTCGCGCATAGCACCCAGCCCGCCGCTCGAGAAGAAGAGCGTCGAGAAGAACCGTCCGTCGCGGTGATGGCCGACCATGTTGATGGCGTTGAGCATGCCGGGATCGGCCTGGACCGCATCCGGGAGCGCCTCCGCCATCGCCCCGAAGACCAGCGGCACGACGAAATGGCCGACCAGCAGCCGCGCGCCGGTCGCCGCCGGCAGGGCCGCGTTCAGGATGCAGCCCCCCGGCGCGCTTAGCTCGACCGGATTCACCGAGCCTTCGTTGTTCGGCACGCTCGGCAGGATCAGGCACTTCACCGCGTAGGCGCTCATGGCGCGCGTGTAACAGAGCGGGACATTGATGCCGGCGCGGATCTGCTCGCTCGTTCCCGTGTAGTCGATGTGGAGGCGTTCGCCCGAGACCTCGACCTTGCAGGCGAGCGTCACCGGCGTGTCGAAGGCCTCGACCTGGATCCTGTTGGCGTAGCTGCCGTCGGGGATTGCCCGGATGCGCGCGCGCATCGCCTGTTCGGACTGGCGCAGGATTGCCTGCGACAGCGGCCGCAGATCGTCCAACCCGTACTCTTCCATGAGCTCGAGCATGAGCCGTGCGCCGACCTGGGTGCAGGTGACGTTGGCCATGATGTCGCCGAGCACCTGCTCCTGAACGCGCACGTTGGTCCGGATCAGCTCGACCAGCTCCTCGTTGAGCTCGCCGGCCCGGAACAGCTTGCAGATCGGGATCTGCAGCCCCTCTTCGTAGATCTCGGCATTCTCCGCCGAGATGCCGCGCCCGCCGATGTCCGGCAGGTGGCTGATGCTGAGCACGAAGCCGGCCAGCTTGCCGTTGCGGAAGATCGGGCTCATGACGTTCACGTCCCAGAGATGACCGGTCCCCTTCCAGGCGTCGTTGGTGAAAACCACGTCGCCCGGGCGCAGCGTCTCGGCCGGATAGCGGGCCAGCATGTGGCGCAGCGTCTGCGGTCCGGTACCGATGAAGACGGGCTGGCTGAACGCGCCCTGCGCCAGAGAGTTGCCGTCGGCGTCGAACAGCACGCAGGCGAGGTCGTAGTTCTCGCGCACGATCGACGAGAACGAGGTGCGCACCAGTACCTCGACCGTCTCGTTGGCGATGGCGATGAGGCGGTCCCAGAGGATGCCGAGGCTGACGGCGTCGAACTGTTGCATCATTCCGTTCTCCTGATCAGCCTTCGGTGCCCGTGCGCGCAGCGGCCGCGACGGGGATTTCAGCGACGAGATTTCCCTTGCCGTCGATGCGGGCGACGTCGCCCGGGCCGAGCACGCATGTCGATTCCTGCTCCTCGACGAAAGCCGGCCCGACGACTTCCTCTCCTTCGCGCAGCGCATAGCGGTCATAGACGGCTGCCTCGACGAAGTCGCCAAGGTCGGGGAACCAGGCGCGGCGCCTGCCCTTCAACGCCCTTGCGCTGGGCGTCACGCCCACGAGGTGCGTGCCGGCTGCCTTGGCGGGCTGCGGCCCCGTCGCCTCGACCTTCCAGTTCATGATCTCGAGCGGCTCCTTGAGGTAGCTGATCGAGAAGATCTTGGCGTAGGCCTGGGCAAAGCGGCCCGGCAGCGCGCGATAGGCGTCGCCGGATGGCATCCCGCGCGGCACCTCGACCTCGATCTCGTAGCCCTGGCCGACATAGCGCATGTCCAGCCGGTGCACGATCGAGATGTCGCCGGCCGCAACCCCGGCTGCCCGCAGGAACGCCGAGGCGCCCCCCGACAGTTCGTCGAGCACGGCCGCGAAGCGTTCCTCGTTCAGGTCGTCGTAGGCGATGCGCTGGGTGCGCGCGGTCTCGAAGCTGAGCGGACTCACCAGCATGCCGAAGGCCGACATGACACCCGAGCCAAGCGGGAAAACGACATGCGGGATGCGCAGCTTGCGAGCGATGCGCGTGGCATGGGCCGGTCCCGAGCCGCCGAAAGCCACCATGCTGGCGGATCGGTAGTCGAACCCGAGCTCGGAGGCGTGGACACGGAAGGCGCGCGCCACGTCCTCGTTGATGATCTCGTGGATACCCCAGGCGGCGCGCGTCAGGTCGATGCCGAGCTTGTCGGCGATCCCGGCCTGCACGACGCGCGCGGCGGCGTCGACGTCGAGCTTCATCTTGCCGCCCAGGAAGTAGGCCGGATCGTAGTAGCCCAGCAGCAGGTTGGCGTCGGTGAGCGTCGGCGCCGTGCCGCCGCGGCCGTAGCAGGCCGGTCCGGGATCGGCGCCGGCGCTGCGCGGACCGACGCGGATGACGCCGCGCTCGTCGAGCTCGGCGATGCTGCCGCCGCCGGCGCCGATCTCGATCATGTCGATGACGGGGATCTTCGCCGGCAGTCCGCTGCCGTGCTTGAACTCGTGGATGCGCGCGACCTCGATCTCGTACTTCTTGACCGGCGCGCCGCCGCGCACGATTGCGCCCTTGGCCGTGGTGCCGCCCATGTCGAACGACAGCAGTCGGTCGATGCCCATCGTGCGCCCGTGGAAGCTCGACATGAGCACGCCCGCTGCCGGCCCCGATTCCAGCATGCGCACCGGGTAGCGGCGCGCCGTGTCGGCGGTCACCGTGCCGCCGCTCGAGGTCATGATGTGGAACAGGCCGTTGAAGCCGCGACCGGTCAGCCCCTGCTCGATTCGCGACAGGTAGCGGTCGACGATCGGCTGCGTGTAGGCGTTCATCGCCGTCGTCGTCCACCGCTCGTACTCGCGCATGAACGGAAAGACGTCGGCCGAAGTCGAGACGTAGAGGGTGGGATGACGGCGTCGGACGATCCGGGCCACCTCGATTTCGTGGCTGGGGTTGGTGAAGGCATGCAGGAAGCAGATCGCGACCGACTGCGCGCCGCGCTCGACGAGGTCGTCTATCGCGGCGGCGACCTCCGCCTCGTCGGGTGCGCGCTCGACATGACCGTCATAGCGGATGCGCTCGGCGACCTCGGCCCGCAGGTGCCGCGGCACCACCGGCTCGGGCAGGCGGATGCGCAGATCATAGAGGTCGTATCGCGTCTCCTGCGCGACATCGAGCACGTCGCGAAAGCCCGCGGTCACCAGCATTGCCGTCGGCACGCCCTTGCGCTCGATCAGCGCATTGGTAACCAGGGTCGAGCCGTGGATCACAGCCGTGAGCTGGCCGATGGCGACCTTGCGGCGCACCAACAGGGCGTCGATGCCCTCGAGGACCGCCTCCGACGGGTCGCGCGGCGTGGTGAGCTGCTTGTGGATGGCGATGGCGCCGGTGCTGTCGTCGATGAGCGTGAAATCGGTGAAGGTGCCGCCGATGTCGACACCGATGCGATAGGACA
Organism: Pseudomonadota bacterium; assembly: GCA_023436825.1. Next base: position 5,936 of record JAEZHS010000095.1, read on the forward strand.
TCGTCTTCCCTTAGAGGTTGCGGATGAGCTGGGGCAGCCAGGTCGCGAGGTCCGGCCAGAAGATGATCGCCACCACGACGCCGAACTGGATGGCGATGAAGGGTATGAGCTCGCGCGACAGCGTGCCGAGCGATATCTTGTTGACGCCGGTCATGACGAAGAGCAGAGCGCCAACCGGCGGCGTCAGCATCCCGATGATCAGCGTCAGGATGAAGACGGTGGCGAAATGGATCGAATCGATGCCGAACTTGGGCGCCATCGGCGCGAAGATCGGCACCAGCAGGATGTAGGCCGACGCCGGCTCGATGAAGATGCCGACGATCACCAGCATCACGAAGACGGCAAGCAGGAAGGCCGTCGGCCCCGCCGAGATGTCGCGGAAGAAGTCGCCGATCAGCTCCGGGATGCCGGAGATCGAGAACAGGAAGGTCAGGGGCGAGGCGAAGGCGATCAGCGCTCCCACCACCGCCGAGGTCACGACGGCGCGCAGGAAGATCCCCGGCAACGCCTTGAAGCGCAGCGTCCGCGTGATGAGGAAGCCGGCCAGCAGCGCATAGGCGACGGCGATCGCCCCGCCCTCGGTGGCGGTGAAGGCGCCGAACACGATGCCGCCGATGACGACGACCGGCATCAGCAGCACGAGGAAGGCCTGGCGCAGGCGCGTCAGGAACACGCCGAAGCTGAACGCGCTGCCGGTGCGCGGATAGCCGCGGCGGACGGCGATGATGTAGATCGCCACCATCATGCCGAGGCCGATCAGCAGTCCCGGGATGAAGCCGGCGGCGAACAGGTCCGACACCGGCACGAGGCTGCCGGCGAGCGTGGCATAGAGGATCATCGGCGTGCTGGGCGGGATGATCGGCCCGAGGTTGGCGGCCGCGGCGATCACGCCGCTGCTGAACGGCACGCCGTAGGCCTTGGCCATCGGCCGCCCCATCGCCGCGTTCAGCGCCACGGCGTCAGCCACCGCGGTGCCCGAGACCATCGACAGGCCGACACCCGAGAGCACGCAGGACTGGGCGAGCCCGCCCCGGATGTTGCCGACGACGGCGTTCGCCAGCGCCACGAGGCGCTGCATGATGCCGCCCTCGACCATCAGCTCGCCGGCGAGCATGAAGAACGGAATGGCCATCAAGGGGAACGAATCGACCGAGAACACCATCTTCTCGGCCAAAACGTTGAACGGCATGCCGGCCCACAGCAAACCGGCCAGCGCCGACAGGCCGAAGGCGAAGGCGATCGGCACGCCGAGGATCGCGAAGACCGCAAAGGCGGCGACGAGAAGGCCGGTCAATCGACGCCTCCCGGCAGCTCATGATCCTCGACGAGCGTGCGGCTTCCGCGGAAGCAGATCGCCAGCAGGTAGACCACGCTCACCGCCATCGAGATGGTGACCGGCAGGTAGAAGAGCCCGGCGCTGAGCGGCAGGGTGTTGAGCTGCTGGTCCCAGTTGAACAGCATGATGTCGAGGCTCTTCCAGAAGATCACCGCGAGCAGAATGGCGCTGAACACCGCTCCGATGCGGATCACCGCCCGCACCCAGCGCTGCGCCAGAACGGCGTCGAGGAACTCGATGCCGACGTGCCGCCCGCGGCTGAGCGCGAGCGGAAAGCCGAGGAAGATCGCCCACACGAACATCAGCCGTGCCAGCTCGTTGGCGAAGACGATCGAATCTGCGAACACGTAGCGCGCCACCACGTCGGCCGTGACCAGGATCACGACGAGTGCCGTCGCCACCGACGAGGCGACGATCAGCGCCGCCTCGACCGGCCGCAGGAAGCGCGGCAATCCCGGCAGGTTCACGGTCACCTCAGTTGGCCGACCGTGCGGCGGCGATGAAGCGCTTCACGAAGTCGGCGCCGAGCTCGCGCTCGATCTTGGGATAGATCGGCGCGATCGCGTCCTCGAAGGCCTTGCGCTGCGCCGGCGTCAGCGCCGTGATCTCGACGCCGTTGCTGACGAGGTTCTGCTTGTACTTTTCCTCTTCCTCGGCCGCGTAGCGACGCTGCAGCGCGGTCGTCTTCGCCGCCGCGGCCAGGATCGCCGCTCGATCGGCGGGGCTCATCTTGTCGAGCATCCGCTTGGAGCCGAGGAAGGTCAGGATGTCGTAGAAGTGCCCCGTCTCGGTGAGGTACTTCTGCTTGGCTTCATAGAGCTTGAACAAGCTGATGACCGAGAAGGGATTCTCCTGGCCGTCGGCCACGCCCTGGCTGAGGGCAGCGAAGAGCTCCTGGCCGTCGATCTGGACGGGGTTGGCGCCCAGCAGGCGGAAGGTCTCGATGTGGACGGGATTGGACTGCAGGCGGATCTTCAGGCCCTTGAGGTCGGCCGGCGTCGAGACCTTCTTGCGCGAGGTGGTGAGATGGCGGAAGCCGAGCTCCATGAAGCCCAGCGTGGCGAAGCCGGAATTCTCGAGCGCCTTCCTGATCTCCTCGCCGGCCGGGCCGTCGAAGGCGCGAAAGGCGTGCTCGCGGTCGGGGAACAGGAACGGCAGGCCGGCGACGCCGAGCTTGGGCACGTAGCTCGTCACCCACGCGGCCGAGACGAAGCAGCCGAAGATCGTGCCGTTGCGGGTCTGCTGAACGACCTCGGCGTTCCCGCCGAGCTGCGAATCCGAATAGATCTCGACCTTGTAGCGGCCCTGCGTCGCCTTCGCGACCTCGGGCACGAAGACCTCCTTGATCGCCCGCACCGAGGAGTGCTCGCCGAACACCACCGCGCCGACCCGCAGCACTTCCTGCGCCGACGCCCCGCCACCGCCGGCGATCGCGCCGACGGCGACAATTCCGATCATTCCCACAAGCCGATGTACGATGCTGCGCATCATGATCCCCCACCCCTCATTCTTGTTCCGGCCGATCGGCCTGTTGACCATCTGATTATGTCATCATAACAACTAGACGCAAGGGCGACGATGCAGCTTCGAACGCGACACCTGTCCCAAACCGCCGCGCCTCTCCATGACCAGGTGCGCGAGGACCTGTACGAGCGCGTGCGGTCGGGCGAATTCCGCCCCGGCGACGTGCTCCCCAACGAGGCCCGGCTGTGCGAGGAGTACGGCGTCAGCCGGATCACCATTCGGCGCGCGATCGGCGACTTGTGCGCCGAGAACGTCCTGTTCCGTCGCCACGGCGTGGGCACCTTCGTCGCCGACCCGGTGGCGGCGATGCAGTCCGTACAGCTGCGCGGCCAGCTCAACGACGTGCTGGCCTACGACAGGCGGGTGCGGTTCAAGTTCCTGAAGCGGACGGAAGGGACGGCCGGGAAGCCGCCCGAGGTCGCGGCCGCCTTCGGCGCCGGGCGCGCGACGGCCGTAATCCAGTGCCTGGTCGAGGTCGAGGGCGAGATCTTTTCAGCGGGCCAGTTCCATCTTCCGCTGGAGGATGCTTCGCCGCTGAGGCCGGCTGATTTTTCCACGCGAACGCAGCCGATCCTGCGCATTTGCGAAAGGCTTGGCCGGACGCTGTCGCGCGCTCACCAGATCACGGTCGCGGCGGCCGCCGACCCGGACGTCGCAGCGCTGCTGCGGGTTCCCGATGGCAGTCCGGTGATGGTGGTGCTCAGGACCTACTACGACATGGACGACGAGCCGATCGCCGTCGTCATCGCGCACTGCCACCCGGCGCGCTACCGGGTCGAGATCGCCTTCCAGTCGATCGCGGCCGGCACGAGCCCCGGCCGTATCAAGATCACACGGCGCGCGCCGCCCCGTCGCCGGAACGGAGCGTGACGCGGCCGTGCGGCGCCTCTCGAGATCTGTGAGGCGGTGAGTGGGTCAGTGTCTGGTGCTGGAGGCGGTCAGACGAGCAATTTCGTCCTTTATTTGTAGCTTGCGCTTCTTGAGGCTGCAGATCGCATCGTCGTCGGGATGCGGGCGCATGTTCTCTTGATCGATCGCTTGCTCAAGGGAAGCATGCTTGGCCTTGAGCGCTTCGATGTGGTCCACTGTGCTCACGGGCGACCTCCGAGATTGTTGCGGACGTCAAACTGTGACTCCTTCGTTGCAGGGAGTCACGTCGAATCGAGCGTCTTTCCGCCCGTGCATATCCCGGCGACATAGTCAGGATGGTTGAACCATCGCCGCAGATTGCGGTGTTTCAGGGGCTCCAGGGTGAGCTACGAATGCAACTGGTGGAACCCCGAGAAAAATTCCGGTGGAAAGCAGGGCCGGACAGGAGTCACCCGACCACCCCTGCAATCTCGTCCACCGTCAGCATCGGGAACGTTCCCTTCATCAACGCCACGACGGCGGCGCGGTCCATGGCATCGGGCACCACGCCCAGGCACACCGCGTAGACGCCGAGATTGCCCACCGCGGCGCGCAGGCGCTTCTCGACCGGCCGGTCGCGGTCGGCCGGCGGCGAATGCAGGCTTGCGAGCTTGATCTGCTCAGCGTGCTCGGCCGCGAGCTCGGCGTCGGCGACGCGCCGGCGCACCGCATCGACGATCTCGGGCATCGCCCCCAGTTCCGTTTCCGGCCAAGGCCGATCCTTCAACATCCGGCGCACCGCGCGCAAGGGCCGCACGATCTCGACCTGCCATGCGTCGCTCGCCTTGAGGATGGCGCGCAGCCGGTCGGCCGTCAGCGTCGGACGGCCCGAGGCGCCGAGCCAGCAACAGAACAGCAATATGTTCACGTCGCAGCCGCGCCGCTCCTGCAGGTCGAGGCAGGCCTCGGCCACTCCCTCGCCAGCGTACAGCTCGAGCGAGAAATTCCAGAACGGATGGGGCAGAAAATCCGACACCTTCGGTGCTTCCCTTTGACCGGGCGAAGGGGTACACGGCGGAGCGCAAGGTGGCTAGAGCATGAGCAACCCTCCTTCGGAGCCGCAGGATGCCGAGACCCTCAAGGCCAAGCTTGAGGCCTTGAAAAGCGAGCACCGCGACCTCGACGAGGTGATCGACCGCCTGGTCGAGAAGCCGCCGTTCGACCAGCTCCAGCTCCAACGGCTGAAGAAGCGCAAGCTCGGCCTCAAGGACCAGATCCTCAGACTGGAAAGCCAGTTGATTCCCGATATCATCGCCTGAGACGAGAATGGCCAAATCCACCGCCAAACGAACCGCCGGCAAACCGGCGGTCGGCCTGATCATGGGCAGCCAGTCCGACTGGACGACCATGCGCCACGCCGCCGAGACCCTCGAGGCGCTGGGTGTGCCGTTCGAGGCCCGCATCGTTTCCGCCCATCGGACACCCAAGCGTATGTACAGCTACGCCGCAGCCGCCAAGGGGCGCGGCCTGAAGGTGATCGTGGCCGCCGCCGGCGGCGCCGCAGCCCTGCCGGGCATGACCGCCTCGATGACGCCGCTACCGGTTCTGGGCGTTCCCATCGAAAGCGCCACGCTGAAGGGCCAGGACAGCCTTCTTTCCATTGTCCAGATGCCGGCCGGCATCCCTGTCGGCACGCTGGCCATCGGCCGCGCCGGCGCCGTGAACAGTGCCTTGCTGGCCGCCGCCATCGTCGGTCTTGGCAATGACAAGATCATGGCAGCAGTAGAACGCTACCGTGCCCGGCAGACCGCGGCGGTGGCCAAGACGCCGTCAGACGAACCCGTTCCTCACCGCTAGATGCCTCCCACACATCCCCTGCCCCCGGGTTCGACCATCGGCATCCTGGGCGGCGGCCAGTTGGGCCGCATGACCGCGCTCGCCGCCGCACGACTGGGCTATCGCTGCGTGGTCTATGCGCCGGAGGAGCATTCGATCGGCGGCGACGTCGCGGCAGCCCACGTCAGCGGCGCGTATGACGACGCGCCCGCCCTGGCGCGCTTCGCCGACCAGGTCGACGTCATCACCTACGAATTCGAGAACGTGCCTGAGGCCACGGTCGCCGATTGCCAACGCCACAAGCCGGTGCGGCCGGGCACGAAGCCGATCCATGTCGCCCAGCACCGGCTGCGCGAGAAGGAGTTCTTCCGCACGCTCGGGATCGACACCGCCCCATACCAGGCGATCCGCAGCGAGGCCGACCTCGCCGCCGCCACCGCCCTCCCCGGCATCCTGAAGACCTGCACCGAAGGCTATGACGGCAAGGGCCAGGTCAGGGTCGCCGACCGCGCCGGCCTCGCCGCCGCCTGGCAGAAGCTCGGGAAACGCGACTGCATCCTGGAAGCGCTGGTCGATTTCGCCTGCGAGATCTCGGCGATCGTCGCGCGCGGGCTGGACGGCGAGGTGCGTTGTTTCCCGATCGGCATGAACGACCATCGCGACGGCATCCTGCGCACCACCACCGTGCCATCGACCTTGCCTGCCGGAACCCTGGCGACGGCGGAGCGCTACGGCGCCGAGCTGGCCCGTGGCCTCGACCTCGTGGGGCTCGTGGCGCTGGAGATGTTCGTCACCCGGGACGGTCGCGTGCTGGCGAACGAGTTCGCGCCACGGCCGCACAATTCAGGGCACTGGACGATCGACGCCTGCGCCACCAGCCAGTTCGAGCAGCTCGTGCGCGCCATCTGCGGCCTGCCGCTGGGGCCGGTCGACGTGCTGATGCCCTCGCGCATGGACAACCTCATTGGACACGAAGCCGACGACTGGCTGCGCTACCTCGCCGATCCCACGGCGCGGCTGCATCTCTACGGCAAGGCCACCGCGCGGCCCGGCCGCAAGATGGGTCACGTCACCTTCTTGAAGCGGTCCTGACCGAGCCGCCGGTCCACGACCTTACCTGGCCCTTCAGCTTCTCGATCTTCATGACGTCGTCGATACGCCGGTCGAGAAAGCCCCAGGTTGCCTCGCTGCCCGGCGAGCGGTCGTTCAGCCAGTAGAGCAGGGTCGAGGAGTAGACGCCGGCCAGGGTGGCCCGCTTGGTGTAGAAATTGAAGTCGGTGCTGTTGTCGCCGGCCGCGTACCACATGGCGTCGACCGTGCGGTACAGCAGCCGCATCCCCAGCGGCGCATTGAACGGCAACGACAGGAGCGCCAACGCCCGCCGCGCCGCCTCGCGGTTGCCGACGTGGCGTTCGAGGCGGATGCGGACGGCATTCTTGATGCGATCGCGGATCTTGAGGCTGGCGATACCCTCCCTCTCCATGTCCTCGACCGTGCGCTGGTCGGCGCGCTCGCTGACGAAAGTGAGCACCTGGGTGGGACCGCCCGGGAACAACCGATCGGCCTCGCCCGCCGGCAGCTCGAGCTGGCGGGATGCGGCCTGCAGGGCGGCCCGGCTCCAGCCCTCGAAGGCGGCCTCGGAAGCCATGGCGTCGGCCAGCCGGTCGCGCAATTCAGCGTCGGGATCGGCCGGATTTGGGTTATTTTCGGTGCTCATGGAGCAAATATAGGGGGTTCCCCGGGCTTCCCAAGGGTCTTTGCCTGTGATACCACCGCCGCCTCGAAATTGCCCCCGGAGCCGTTTCCGGGGCGCCCCACCATGCATGGAAGGAAGCGATCGAAGTGCAGGTTCTCGTTCGTGAAAACAACGTCGATCAGGCGCTGCGCGTCCTGAAGAAGAAGATGCAGCGCGAAGGGATCTTCCGCGAGATGAAGCTCCGCCGCAACTACGAGAAGCCCTCAGAGCGCCGCGCCCGCGAGCGCGCCGAGGCCATCCGCCGGACCCGCAAGCTGATGCGCAAGCGCATGGAGCGCGAGGGCTACTAGCCTTCACTCTCTTCGACCGAACACGACCCCCGGCCCGTCCGGGGGTTTTGTATTTCAGCGCTGCGGCATCCGCTCGAACGCCGGCAGTCCGTCCGGGATCTGATGAAACGGCTGCTTGTCGATGGTGAAGATCGCCATCTGCGGGCCGCCATAGAGCTTGGGATCGTCGAGCGTGCCGACTTTCACGACGACCACCGGACGGCCCGGCGGCCGGGTCGCCAGATGCGTGCCGCAGTCGGGACAGAACTCGCGTGTCACCGGGTTCTCGAGATCGCCGCGCGTGAACTGCTTGGGCGCGCCCTTGGTGTAGGCGAAGCCCGCGCTCGGCATGACGACGAACATGTTGGGAGCGCCGCCGGTGATGAACTGGCATTCGCGGCAGTGGCACTGCCCCTTCCTCATCGGCTCGCCCTCGGCCACGTAGCGAACCTTGCCGCAATAGCATCCGCCTTCGAGCTTCATGGCGTTCTCCTCTGGCCCATTGTCTGCAAGACTACCGCCCATGGCCAGCAAACCCAAGCACCCCTACACCATCGTCCGCGGCGGCAAGCTCTTGGACATCGCCAAGCGCAGCGCCTCCCCCGCCGACATCCTGATCAAGGGCGACACGATCGCCGAGATCGGCCGGCCCGGTCTCTCTGCCCCCGCCGATGCGAAGGTGGTCGACGCCAAGCATCGGTTGCTGCATCCCGGCCTGATCAACGCCCATACCCACAGCCCCGGTAACCTGGGCAAGGGCATGGGCGATCTGTGGTCGCTCGAACTGCTGCTGACGGCGAGCCAATGGATCGGCTCGGGCCGCACGCTCGAGGACAAGCACCTGTCGGCCATGATCGGCGCGGCCGAGATGGTGATGAAGGGCTGCACCGCGGCCTATGACCTCGCAGCCGAGTTCCCGCTGCCCTCGGTGGACGGGCTGTCCGCCATCGCCAAGGCCTACGAGGAAGTCGGCATGCGCGCCGTGCTGGCGCCCATGGTCGCCGACGTCACGTTCTTCGACGCCATCCCCGGCCTGATGGAGCGCTTGTCGCCGTCGTTGCAGAAGGAGGTCGAGAGCTTCCGTTACGCGCCGTGGAAGGCCACCACCAGGCAGATGAAGAAGGCGCTGCAGAAGTGGCCGTTCGAGAAGGTCACGCTGGCGCTGGGGCCGACCATCCCGCACCACTGCAGCGACGACTTCCTGATCGCCTGCCGCGACCTCGCCCGCGAGTACGATGTCGGCATCCACAGCCACGTCGCCGAATCGAAGGTCCAGGTCGTGGCCGGCTACAAGCGCTACGGCACGTCGCTTGCCGCCCACATGGACAAGCTCGGCCTGGTCAACGAGAAGTTCACCGTCGCCCACGGCGTGTGGCTCGACGGCGAGGACATGAAGCGGCTGGGCGACCGCGGCGCTTCGGTGGCGCACAATCCCGGCTCCAACATGCGGCTGGGCAACGGGCTCGCCGACATGCGCGCCATGCTGCGCGCCGACATCAATGTCGGCATCGGCACCGACGGCGCCAACTGCTCGGACAATCAGAACATGTACGAGGCGATGCGCCACGCCTCGTTCTCCTCCAAGGTCCAGGGGCCGGACGTGGAGCGCTGGATCACCACTGCGGAGGTCTTGCGCGCCGCCACCGAAGGCAGCGCCCGCACGCTCGGCCTGCACAAGGAGATCGGCCATATCGCGCCGGGCTACAAGGCCGACATCGTCTTCCTCGACCTGCACCACATCAACTGGATCCCGACCAACGATCCGGTGAATGCCCTGGTCCATACCGAGGACGGCACCGCCGTGCACTCGGTCATGATCGGTGGACGCATGGTGGTCGAGGACCGCAAGCTCCTGACCGTCGATCTCGCCAAGCTCGCGGCCAAGGCCGAGGAGTCACGCGTCCGGCGCGAAAAGATCAGCGCGCCAGCGAAGAAACTCTACGATCGGCTGGAGAAGGTCGTCGGCACCTTCTGCCCCGGCCTCGCCAAGGCGCCGCTGCATATCCACCGCTTCGGCGCCAGCCATCACCATCATTAGTTTTGGACTGCACCCCTCGGGTGAGGCAGCGCGCGTGCGGCCTCTCGGCTTTGGCGGAGAGGTGCATGCGCTGCAGTCGCCTCGCTCGGGAATTTTTGCATTTTCTGCATATTTTTGCAGGTCGGCCGATGTCCGCCAAACCATTGAATTCACGCCGCTTTTGAATTTTTTGCATTTTATGCATTTTCTGCAGGCCCTCCACTGGACTGCACCCCTTACGCAAGATCATCGCTCCCGTCCGGCTGAATGCAGCCGGACGGGATGACCGGCTCCCCGGTAGGAACGGTCTGGCTCATAGTCGGATAAACGATGCATAGAGCGGGAACGCGGGTAAGCAACGCAACAGGATCTGTTATTATAACTTAAGTTCCTTATAGTCAATAACTATGGTCAATATTGCCAGTTTCGTTTTTGCGACTTTTTGCGTACCGTAGAGGGCCACCTCTGGCGGGTCGAACCGGTAAAAGTCCTCGCTACGCCTGGGACGACAGGAGTGCGTCGATCGCCGCTTCGAGCTCGAGCACGTCGCTGACCACTGCCTCCGGCTCCTCCGCTGGTGTTCTCGGCCGCTGCCGGCGATGGCGGCCGCCGCGGAACAGGATGGCGCTCATGCCCAGCGCCTTGGCCGGTGCGACGTCGTTGTCGATGCGGTCGCCGACCATGATGCAATCGACCGGCGTCACACCCAGCGCCTCGACGGCCGCCTCGAAGGCGCGCGGGTCGGGCTTGCTGACGCCGGTCAGGCCGCTCAGGCCCTGATGCTCGAAGAGGTCGCCGATGCCGGCGCGCGCCAGCCGCTCGCGCGCCGCCTGCGGCTGGTTGGCGACGATGCCGAGCCGCAGTCCACGCTCGCGCAGGCGACGCAGCAGGCCATCGATGTCGGGCCGGAGCTGGAAGACGTCGAGATTGCCGACCATGGCCCGCACGCGCTGGCGCACGCGGCCGATGGTCCGCGGATCGCCGCCGCATAGCGTCTCGATCATGTGGGCGTAGGCATCGGGCGCAAAGGCCATGACCGCGGCTTCGGACGCCTCGTCGATCATCGCCTGGTCGACGCGGATGCCCTCCAGCCCGCAGGCCGAGGCGATGGCACCGTCGACAGCGATCTCCCAGGCGAACTCCATGTCGATCGGACCGCCGACGTCAAAGAGGATGGCGCGGTACGGCATCGCTACAACGGCTTGAGGTAGTAGGCGAGAGAGTTCCGCGACAGCACCAGCTCGAACCCCAGCCGTTCATAGAAGGCCCGCGTGCGGCGGTAAGGCTCGTACGGATCATCAGGATGGAGCGTCGTCACGAAGAGGTATTTCACCCTCTCCTGTCTCGACCGGTCTTCGATCGCGCCGATCAAGGCCTTCCCGATTCCTTGTCGATGATGATCGGGGTCGACGCCCAGCCAGTAGATTTCCGCACTGACGGCGCCGTGCTTCTTGCGCAGCAGCAAGCCGCGCGCGTCGCCGTCGATCCGGGCCACCCAAGTCTCCAGGATCTCGGCCTGCTCCGCGTAGTGGCGATTGGAATCGGGCTGCGCGAACCATTGCGGCAGGCGCGCCGTCAGGACCTCCAGCAACCGACGGCTGGCCGCCGGATCCTCTTCCCGAGCTACGGAGACGCCCATTCAAGCAAGGTAGCGAAGGCAGCCCGTCTGTTCGAGCACCGGATCGAGACGCCGCCGCACGTCGGCCGGCAGTGCGGCGAGCTTCTTGCGCAACGCGTCGTGGCACTTGCCCTGGTAACGAAACGGCGCCTGGGCATAGGGTCGGCCCTTGATGTCGAGCCCGACCTCGTCCCTGCCCTCCTGCAGAGCCCGCGTGTTGGCGGCGAGGAACGGCAGGTAGGTCTCGCCGCAATGGTGCAGCAGCGCCGTCAGCGTGTCGGGCAGCGGCGCCTCGGGATCGAGCCACTCGCCCTCGACGCCCGAGGCATCGTCGAGCCGCAGCAGCCAGCAATAGACGTCGGCCGCGCGCTCGCGCATCTCGGCCATCGGCGTGGGATCGACCGACAGGATCTGCAGCTGGCCGAACAGGCCGAAATCGGCCAGCGACGGGCGCGAGCCGAACAGGAACGGGATGGCGCGCACGTGGCGATCGAGCGTGTCGAGCACGAAGCGGTAGCTCTCCTCGATCACCGGCCGGTTCTGCTCGGTGCAGCCGACCAGGGCCATCCGCCCGACCTGGCGGTCGTTGAAGGCCTGCATGCCGGCGCGGCGCTCGGCCTCGGCCATCACCGGATTGCGCGAGGTGATGATCCAGGTCTGCGCGAAGGCGCGATCCGCCGCGTAGTACCAGCGGTAATGGAACATCATCTTGGTGACCCACTCGTCGCCGAAATCCTCCAGCAGGTCGCTGAGGTAGGCGTGGACGGGGTCCTGGGGGATGATCGAGCGCTCGCTGTGTTCGCGCTCGAGCGCGTAGGCCAGCGGCGTCGAATCGTTCATCAGCCGACCGTCGGGGAAACGCAGGATCGGGATCACCGGCGGCAGGTTGGCCGCGACCGCGACATCGCGCGGATTGCCGATCGCGTCCCAGACGAACGGGATGCGGCGATACCGCAGGATCGCCCGCATCTTCACGGAATACGGCGACGGGTTGAAGCCATGCAGGATGTAGGGACTGCTCATTGTCTTCCGGACCGCGAACCTCCGGCTCGCTCAA
>JAEZHS010000110.1 GCA_023436825.1 Pseudomonadota bacterium
CCACGCCCTCGGCCGCGAAGGCGCGGGCCAGCATGTCGGTTACCTGCAGCTTGCTCATTTCGGTGTCTCCCTATGTCCGAAGAGGCTGCGCAACCACGACAGGAAGGCGCGCCACATGAGGTTGCCGACCCGTAGCTCGGCGGCGGGCGGCGGCGATGGTGATGGGGCTGCCGGCGGGGGCGTTGCCGCCGCCATGGACGTTTCCGTTACGGATGTTGCGGCTGCGGCGGGAGCGCGTACCGCGGGGCCCCGCTCGGCCACCAGCTTGGCGAGATTGGTCGAGAACTCGGCCAGCAGGGCGCGCGCGACATGGACGCCGCCGGCATTGGCGAAGGTTTCGAGCGGACCCGAGACGGTGAAATTGCCGTCGATGGCAAGCTCGGTCGTCTCCTTGCCCGTGACCTTGACGTTGCCCGTGGCCAGCGCGCGCGAGGCGCCGCGGCCGTCGATGCCGCGCCCTTCGATGGTGCAGGTGCGCGCGGCGTCATCGAAAGCGAGGGTGGCCTCGCCGCGGAACACCGCGACCGTCGGCCCGAACTTCACGCGCACCGAGCCGCGCCACAGCCCGTCGCCCTGGTCGGGTGACAATGTGGCGCCAGGAATGCACGAGGCGACCAGCGCGGGGTCGCTCAATAACGGCCAGACCTCAGCGGCCGGCAGCGGGATCGTGGTCTGCTCGCTCAGCGACGGCATGGTTACGCGGCGACCTGCCGTTCTGCCCCGTTCTGCATGATGGTGGTGCGCCAGTGGATGCGCGGCTGGTCGATCGGATAGCCGCCGCACGCCTTGTGCAGGCCGCAGCGATTGTCCCAGATCACGATGTCGCCCTTCTGCCACTTATGCTGGTACTGCGCCGGCGTGTCGACCATGTAGGGCGTCAGCTCCCGCACCAGCGCATCGCTGTCGGTCTCGCTCATCCCCTGGATACGCACGATGTGGTGCGGGTTGGCGTAGAGCGACGTGCGGCCCGTTTCCTCGTGCACGCGCACCATCGGATAGACGGCAGGCGGCTTCTGCCGGTCCTCGGGCTCCAGCAGCTCATGGCCCTCGCGCTTCTTGCCGCCGTAGATGTATTCCGCCTTGAGCCCGGCGATGCGCTGCTTCAGGCCATCGGGCAGCGAACCGTAGGCCTCGTACATGCTGGCGAACGCCGTGTCGCCACCGGTCGAGGGAATGGCGACGCCATAGAGTTGCGTGCCCTTGCAGACCTCCGTGTCCCACGGCGAGTCGGTGTGCCAGTGGCCGCCGCGATTGTAGATCGCCTGGTTGACCTGGCCGTCGGCCTTGCGCGTGCCGATGCCCATGACGGTGAGCTCGGGATGCTCCGGGTCGCGCGTCTTCCTCACGCGATGCGGCTTCAGCCGGCCGAAGCGGCGGGAATAGGCCAGGAATTCGTCCTTGGTGAGCGTCTGGCCGCGCACGATCATCACGATGCTGTCGAGCCAGGTGCGATAGAGCGTCTGCCAGTCCGCGTCGCTCAGCGTGCGGACGTCGACGCCGCTGATCAGGGCGCCGATCTTGGGGTGAGGCCGTTCGATCTGCATGGCGCAAGTCTACGCCGACCATGGTGCTGGTAAAGTCTCACCGGATCGCCCAGCATCACGATCAAACAGAAGCGGAGAAAATCGTGCGTCGCATCGCGGCTTTCGTTTTCGCTGTCCTGCCTGCGCTGCCGGTTGCAGCCCAGGGAACCTATCCCAACCGCGGCCTCTACGCGCCGCCCGGCACACCCAAGCCCGCGCTCGAGACGCTGAGCAAGGCACTGCGCGCCAAACTTTCCTCGCAGATCGACCTGTGGCAACCGATCATCGAGAAGGCCGGTATCCAGGCGGAGTAGCCCATGACCACGCGCACATCCTTGCGGGGCAAGGGAGAGGCCATGCGCCGCCGGCTGTTCAGCGACGACGACGGCGCCCCGACTTTCATGCGAACCCTCAACACCGAGGCCCTCTACGGTGCGATCTGGAGCCGGCCCGGTCTCGCGATCGAGGATCGCATGGTCTCTGCCCTGGCCGCGCTGGGCGCCGCGCAGCGCCTGAAGAAGCTTCGCCGCCATGTCGCGGCCGCGCTCGAGCTCGGCCTGCCGCCGCGCGCGATCCTCGAGATCCTGATCCAGATCGGCATCTATGCCGGCTTCGCCGCCTCGGAGGAGGCGGTCGAGCAGGCCGCCGCCGTGTTCGCCGAGCGCGGCGTCGCGATGCCGGAGGAAACGGCGCGCGAGGATTCCCTGGAGGCGCTGAGCGAGCGGGGTCGCCAGCTGATGCGCCAATTGCACGGCGATCGCGCAACCGAGGGCTATGCGGCGCCCGACAACCCCGTCACCGGCGCGCTCTATCCCTTGGCAATCCAGTACGGCTATGGCGAGATCTGGTTCCGGCCGGGCCTCGATTTGCGCCGACGCGCGCTGGTCGCCGTCGCCGCCTTCACGGCGCTCAAGCTCGATGGTCAGGTGAAGAAGTTCGGCCAGTCGGCGCTCAACATGGGCCTGAGCCGGACCGAGGTGATCGAGGCGGTGATCCAGACGGCGCCGCTCACCGGCTTTGCTCCCGCGCTGAACGCCCTGGGCGGGCTCGGCGAGGCGCTGAGAGGAACATGAGGAGTGGGCGACGAAGGAGACGGATCATGGATCTCGGATTGAAAGGCAAGAAGGTCGCCGTCACGGGCGGCAGCAAGGGCATCGGTCGCGCCATCGCCGCGGGCTTCGCCGCCGAGGGCGCCGGCGTGTCGATCTGCGCCCGCAACGCCGCCGAGGTCGATGCGACCGTGGCGTCGCTGAAGGGCAAGGGCGTGAAGGCGTTCGGCCAGGCCCTCGACGTCGCCGACGGGCCGGCGCTGGCGGCCTGGGTCGCCGCCAGCGCGGATGCCCTGGGCGGCCTCGACGCCCTGGTCTGCAACGTGAGCGCGCTCGCGGTCGGCGATTCGGCCGAGAGCTGGCAGAAGTCCTTTTCGGTCGACATGATGCACACCGTCAACGCCGTGCAGGCGGCCGTGCCGTTCCTCGAGAAATCGAGCTCGGGTTCGATCGTGCTGATCTCCAGCGTCTCCGGCTTCGAGGTCGATTTCGCCGCCGGTTCCTACGGCGCCATCAAGGCGGCGCTGATCCATTACGCCAAGGGCCTGAGCCGCCAGCTCGTCGGCAAGGGCATCCGCGTCAACTGCGTGTCGCCCGGCAACACCTATTTCGACGGCGGCATCTGGCAGAACATCGAGAAGAACATGCCCGACCTGTTCGCCTCGACGCTCAAGGTCAACCCGACGGGCAAGTTCGGCACCGCCGAGGAGGTGGCGAACGGCGTCGTCTTCATCTCGAGCCCGATGGCCAGCCGGATCTCCGGGACCAACCTGGTGATCGACGGCGCGCTCACGGTCGCTGTGTAGGGGACCGGCTCATGAGCGGACACGGCAAGCACACGATCCACCGGGATTGCATCCACCACGGCTGGGACAATTCCTTCAAGCCGCGCGTCACCATCAAGCCCGGGGAGACCGTCGAGTTCGAGACGCTGGACGCCTCGTCGGGCCAGCTCTCCAAGACCTCGACCGCGGCCGATCTGGCGAAGCTCGATCTCGGCCGCGTCAATCCGGTCACCGGCCCGGTACTCATCGACGGTGCCCAGCCCGGCGATGCGCTCAAGGTCACGCTGCTGTCATTCAAGCCGTCGGGCTGGGGCTGGACCGGCAACATCCCGGGCTTCGGCCTGCTGGCCGACCAGTTCCCCGACGCCCGGCTGCATCACTGGCACTATGACGCGAGCCTGGCGCCCGCGATGTACGGTCCGGGTGGTCGGGTGCCGCTAAAACCCTTCACCGGCACGATCGGCGTGGCGCCGGCGGCGCCCGGGCTGCACAGCATCATCCCGCCGCGCAATGTCGGCGGCAACATGGACGTGCGCGACATCACCGAGGGCACCGAGCTCTGGCTGCCGGTCGAGGTTGCGGGCGCCCTGTTCTCGGTGGGCGACACCCACGCCGCGCAAGGCGATGGCGAGGTCTGCGGCACGGCGATCGAAAGCCCGATCGATGTCGCGCTGAAGTTCGACCTGGTGAAGGACGCCAATCTCAGGATGCCGCGCTACGTCACGCCGGGCCCGGTCACCAGCCATTTCGACAAGAAAGGCTATGAGGTCACCACCGGTATCGGCCCCGACCTGATGGAAGGGGCCCGCGTGGCGGTCAGCGAGATGATCGACCTGCTGAGCCGCCGTTTCGGTTATTCGCCGGTCGACGCTTACATGCTGTGCAGCGTCTGTGCGGACTTGCGCATCAGCTCCATCGTCGACGTGCCGAACTGGGTCGTCTCGATGTACTTTCCGCGGATCGTCCTGGAGTAGCGCAAAAAAAGGCCCACCCGATGGGGATCAGGTGGGCCCGCCACACGACCCGACGATGGGGGAAGAGAGCTTGCGCATGCAAGCTCGTCGGGACGCAACGGACTAATGTCCCCATTGCGATCATGGTTGCCGTACGCAAGAGTACGCTTCGTCGGTCCGCAACCTGACGGCTGTGGCGGCGTTATATCCATTGGGACAGCAGGGTGTGGGGCAAAGCTAGAATGCCAGACGCTACCGACGTTGGGCGTCCGCGTATCCTTATCGCCGAGGACAACTACCTCGTTGCGGATGAGCTGAGGGAAGTCGTTCGCGGCTGCGGCTACGCCGTAGCCGGTGCGGCGGCGTCGGTCGAAAGGGGCCTCGCCCTGATCGCCAAGGATGCGGTGGACGGGGCCGTGCTCGATATCGATCTTGCCGGCACGCCCAGCTTCCCGATGTGTCGGGCGCTCGTGGACAAGGGTGTCCCGTTCCTGTTCCTGAGCGCCTACAGCGCCAACACGGTCGTGCCGGCCGAGTTCAGCAAGGCGCTGCATCTTCCCAAGCCTCTCGTCGCCGCCGACCTGAGGTTGGCCCTGCAGACCCTGGTCGGCGCGCCGCCGGAGGACCGACCGATGCAGGCAGAGCCGGTCTTCGCCAATGCCATCCTGGACTCGTTGCCGTCCGCTGCGAAGTCGACGTTTGTGGCGTCGCTCGAGCGCGTTCCGCTGCGGCAAGGCGAGGTTCTGGATCTTCCCGATCGGCCGATCGGCTACGTCCACTTCCCGGTCGAGGGCCTGGTGTCGATCTTTGTCGGCACCACGGCGGCGACGCGCATCGAACTCGCCAGCGTGGGCCGCGACGGCATGACCGCGCCCGGTGTCCTGCTGGGCGACAACATCTCGCCCGGTCAGACGACCGTGCAGGCGAGCGGTAGCGCCTGGCGCATCGCGGCAGGTACCCTGCGGCAGCTCACCGAGAACGATGCCGGCCTGCGCCACAATCTGCTCGGTCAGGTCGGCGCAGCGCTGCGTCATCTCGCTGAAACAGTCTCGTACAGCGGCCGCGCCACCATCGTCGAGCGGCTGGCGCGCTGGCTGCTGCAGGCGAGCTGGCGCCTGGGCAGCCGGCGACTCGAGCTGACGCACGACGCGCTGGCGGAAATCCTCGGCGTACGGAGGCCGAGTGTGACAACCAGCCTACAAATGCTGGAGGGCAGGCATCTGATCCGCTCGACGCGGCGCGCCGTCGTGGTGCTCGACCCGGCAGGATTGGCCGAGCTGGCGCGGCGCTGACTTGATTGTTCTTTTCCCACTAAGGGGAGGGGAACATGAGGAATACAAATCGGCTGCCGGCTGCAACTAATGGCGTAATCACGGCATTAACACGGCATGCAATCCAAACATTACCATGCCCGGCCCGTCGTGCTGCGGGAACTCTCCCTGTTGCGTGCGTTGGGCGCCAGCCTGCGCACTTCCCGTCGGCCCGCCAGGCTCCGCGCTCGGTCGTTGCCGCTCGATGTCCTGCCCAAGACTGATTCGGTCGCCATGTTGGCTCCTCCGGGCGTTGCTCCCTTGGCGCCAGACAAGAGGCCATGAACGCACTGACCTGACACGGCGAGAGCAACATGCGTGGAGCTGCAGTGCGTGCTTCAGTGGCAGGGCTCATGTCTGCTTCGGGGCGGCACGTCTGATCGTGCCTTGCGTGCAGGGAGCATGATTGGCCAGCGTCCGCCATTGTGAGGCGATGGTGAGAAGGACGAGCTGATTCGCCGGTCGATCGGCGTCCGCCGCCATATATTCGCACATTGCGGCACGTTGCAGGCATTCGGCCTTGGACCTCACCCGTCCTTCTCCGGGTCGTTCGCATGGCTGGTACCGGCAGCTCGCTCGCGCACGCTTCCTTGTCGTGCTCGCGACGGTGGGAACTCGACCTCGAACACAAGGCCCAGTTCGCTTGACGACATCGCGAGACGCGCGCCGACGCCTTCCATCAGCGACCGCACCAGCTTCAAGCCGACGCCGGCATGGCGCGTCTCATCGAACCCATCCGGCAAACCAACGCCGTCATCGGCGATTTGCACAACGACGGCGCCATCGGAAGCCGTGGTCGCGGTCACTGTCATTTCCACCGGCAGCCCGGTTGGGTGTG
The DNA here is from genome assembly GCA_023436825.1 of Pseudomonadota bacterium. The sequence continues at coordinate 6,459 of JAEZHS010000110.1, forward strand.
CGTACTTCATGGCGTTGGTCACGATCTCCGAAAAGGCGAGGGTGAGCGCCGAGGCCTGAGCGGCATCGACGCGGCACTGCCTGGCGAACGTCCAGGTCAGGCGCAATCGCTGCTCGAATACACTCGATGCCTCGAATTCCCGGAACAGGTCGGTGAGCACCTGCCCGACATCCACGTCGTCCTTATCGGGCGCGCGGCTGATCGCGTGGTGCAGCCGGGAAATGCCGAGGAGGCGACTGTGGTGCAGACGCAGCATGTCGAGGACCGATTGGCGGGATAGCGACTCCGGCCCGAGTGCCGCCGCCTTGATCTGCCGTTGGACGAGTGCCGCCAGTTGACCAAGTTCGTTTGCGATGCGGTGGTTCGCCTCGACCGTACGATCCAGCGGTGCGACGTGCGTCTGCGCCGCGGCTGCCGTCATCGTCATGATGGTTGTGGCCATGACCCATTAGGTCGGCAAAATTCCTTCTATTACAAGGTGTTACCCACTAATTGCTGGCAACGGCCGCCTTGCCGTCCTTATCACCTTTTGGCAACCAACACGGCACTGGATCATTTCCCAATTAAGACCTATTTTGCAAAGAATGAGTAAGTGATGGTGTGAGCTGTTAGGGGAGATCGATGACAAGCCTCACCCGCGGTGAGCGGCTTCAAATCATGCTTACCCGCCAGGAGCTCGAGGCTCTCGATACGTGGCGCTTCTCGGCGCGCATGCCCAGCCGAGCATCGGCTATCCGAGAGCTTTTGAAACGAGGCTTGGCAGCCGAGGGATTTATCACTGCAGACAGCCAGCTGAAGTCGCGTGACTTTGGCGTTGCGGACACCGAACCAAAGCGGATCCGTGGCGGCAGATAGCGGCGAGCGACACACGCTCCGCCGCAAGGGTACGCCGCCAGGTGCCGCTATTCGTCCTTGGTGCCGGGTAGCGAGCTCAAATGACCTCGGTCAGGACGTCCATGAGCTGTTGCCCCAGGATCGGCTTGCCGAGCCGGCGCACCGGGCGCAGCTCCGCCGGGATTATGGCGCAATCGTCGTAACCTGTCAGGAAGATGAACGGCACGCCGCGCTGACCGAGCACCCGGGCGATCGGGAAGCACCAATCGCCGTTCAGGTTGATATCGAGGACGGCGCCGTCGAGCTCCTCCTGCTCGGCCAGACGCAGGCCCTCGGCGAGCCGGCCGACCGGGCCGATCACCGTGCAGCCGCTGCTCTCGAGCATGTCGCGGACGACCTCGGCGGCGAGGAAGTTGTCCTCGACGACCAGGATCCGCGTTCCATTGAAGGCTTTGTCCATCGCCGGCCTTCGGTCATTGCGACGTCCGTTGCTGCACGTTGCGCTGCAGCGGGAATGTAATCGTCCAACGCAGGCCCGCCGCGCCAGGTTGCGCCTCGGCCGTGCCGCTGAGCTCGTACTCGATGCTGCGGGTCACGAAGCCCAGGCCGAAGCCGGGTTCGATCGGCCCCTTCATCGGTGGCCCGTCGATCTCCACCCAGTCGATCACGACCGACGGCGGCGCCGCCTCGTCGAGACGCCACGCCACTTTCACACGTCCGCGGTCAGCCGACAGGCTGCCGTACTTCGTGGCATTGGTTGAGAGCTCGTAGAAGACCAGCCCCAGCGTCGATGCGGCGGCCGGCGTGAGGACGAGGTCAGGCCCGTGCATGTCCACCCGACGATTGTCTCTGCCGAACTGCGACTGCAGCACCGCCTCGATGAGCGCCCGCAGGCGCGCGCCCGTCCAGTTGCCGTGCGACAGGAGCTCGTGCGTCGTCGCCATCGCCCGCAGCCGGCCGAGGAAGGCGCCGCCGAACTCCTCGAGCGAGGCGCTGTCTTTCATCATGCGGCTGGCGAGCGCACCGATGGTGGTGATGATGTTCTTGACCCGATGCTGCAGCTCGTGGAGCAGGACCTGCTGATGGGCCTCGGCCGCGCGCCGCTCGGTGATGTCGAGGATCGCGGCGATGGCGCCGCGGGCCTTGCCCTGATCGTCGAGCAACGGCGTCGCCGACATCATGGCCTCGAAGCGTGTGCCGTCGCTGCGCAGGACATGGGCCTCGAAGGCAGCCACCGCTTGTCCGGATTGTGCCGCCCGTTGCAGTGGCTGCTCGCCCGGCGGCAATTCGCGCTCGCCCTGGAAGATGCGCAGCGTCGTCGTCGCCGGCCGGATGCCCGCGCCGTCGCCGCCCTCGCCACTCTCGCCGAGGAGCTGGGCCCCGTAGCGGTTGATGCGCACGCGGTCGCTGCTGCTGTCCTCGACGATCAGGATGCCGACCGGCAGGAGGTTGAGCAGCGTCTCCAGGCTCTGCACGCGGTTGCGCAGGTCGAGGGTCAGCTCGCCGATCCGGGCCTCGGCTGCGGTGATCTGGCTGACGTCGACGAAGGTGATGACCACGCCGCCGATGACGTTGTCGACGGTCCGATAAGGCATCATGCGCATGACGTAGCGCTGGTCGTTATAGTTGCTCTCGACCTGGCGCTCGAGGGTCGCCAGGGTGCGCAGCACCCGCTCGGCGTCCTCCTGTACGGTGTCGGATCGGAAGCGCGCCCGCACGTGGGTGAGCGGACGGCCGGTGTCGCTCTCGACCAGGCGGAAGACGTCCTTGGCCGCCGGCGTAAAGCTCTTGATCGCGAGGTTGCGGTCGAGGAACACCGTGGCGATCTGCGTGCTTTCAAGCAGGTTGGCGATGTCGGAATTGGCGCGACTCAGCTCCTCGACGCGGGCATTGAGCTCGGCATTGACGGTCTGCAGCTCCTCGTTGATCGACTGCAGCTCCTCCTTGGAGGTCTCGAGCTCCTCGTTGGCCGACTGCAGCTCCTCGTTCATCGAGGACAGTTCCTCGTTGCCCGACTTCAGCTCCTCGTTCGACGATTCGAGCTCCTCGGTCGTGGTCTGCAGCCGCTCGCGGGTGGCGCGCAGCTCCATCTCGAGCTGGCGCAGGTTGGCGTTCTCGAGCTCCTCGGCGGTCTCTCCACCTTCCGCTTCGGTCGGCCTGATGCCGCCGATGTCCTGGAAGACGACCATGTAGATCGAATCCGGCATCGCCGCTGCACGGATCGGATGGACGATCAGGTCGATGCTCTGGCGGCCGCCGTTCGTGCCGACCGTGACGTTGCGCTGGATCGCCACCTGGCCGGTGCTGACCGCCTTGTGGACGCGGGGGCGCAGGTCGGGCCTGAGGCCCGGCCGCGCCATGCTGTAGATGTCGATGCGCGGCGCGCCGGGCGGCAGCTCGAGATACTTTCCGGTGCGACCCGAGCCGTGCAGCAGTTCGCCGTCGCCGTTCACCACGACATAGGCCGGACTGTAGCGGTCGAGAAGCTGGCGCTCGGCCAGGGTCTGCAACGGCTCGTGCTCGACCGCTGTGCGCGGCGACGCCTGGGCGAGGCGCCGGCTGCCCTCCGGCGCGGTCAGCGGGAACTCTGGCAGCCGTCGCTCGATCTGCGGCCTGCGCTTGAAGATGCGATGCGCCTTGTCGACCGTGGCGAACAGCCGGGAATGGCGCGTCACGTTCTCGGAAGTGCCGAGGAACAGGAAGCCGCCGTCGCCCAAGGCGTAGTGGAACAGCGGGATCAGCCGGTTCTGCAACTCGGGCGTGAGATAGATCAGCAGGTTGCGGCAGGCGATCAGGTCGAGCTTCGAGAACGGCGCGTCGCGCAACAGGTTGTGCGAGGAGAACAGGCAGATCTCGCGCAGGTCGCTGGCGATGCGATAGGTGCCATCCTCGCGCACGAAATAGCGTTCCAGCCGAGCCGGTGGGACGTCCTTGGCGATGGTCGAGGGGAAGCGGCCGATGCGCGCGATCTGCAGCGACTGCTCGTCGATGTCGCTGGCGAAGATCTGCAGCTTGGGCGCGCTCTGGCCCTTGGGCATGTGCTCGCGCAGCAGGATGGCGATGGAGTAGGCCTCCTCGCCGGTCGAGCAGCCGGGCACCCAGACACGCACTGAATCGTCCGGTCCCTTGCCTTCGAAGAGCTGGGGGATGACCTCGCGCTCCAGCGCCTCGAAGGCCTGCGGATCGCGGAAGAAGTTGGTGACGCCGATCAACAGGTCCTGCAGCAGCGCATCCAGTTCCTGCGGGTCCTTGCGCAGGCGCTCGATGAAGTCCGGCACCTCGTCGATCTGCAGAACCTGCATGCGCCGCTGCACCCGGCGCGCCACGGTCTTGTCCTTGTAGCCGCTGAAATCGTGGCCGGTGCGGGTGCGCAGCAGGGCGCAGATCTGCGCCAGGTGGTCGGTCGCTTCCTGGCGCACGCCGTCGGGGCCCTTGCGGCCGTCGACGTCGGTCAGGTGGCGGAAGTAGTCGACGAGCTTGGACGGGATCTGCTCCAGCGGCAGCACGAAGTCGACCATGCCGGTGCGCACGGCGCTGCGCATCATGCCGTCATATTCGGCATCGTCCTGCGCCACCGTGAGGCCGCCATGCTCCTTGATGGCGCGCAGCCCGATCGTGCCGTCGCTGCCGGTGCCGGACAGGATGACGCCGGCGGCGCTTTCGCCCTTGGCTGCAGCCAGCGACGTAAGGAAGCCGTCGATCGGCGTGCGCTGGCCGCGCTGCTCGACCGGCGGCTTGATATGCAGGTGGCCGTCCGCGATCGTGAGCGTGGCATTGGGTGGAATGACGTAGACGTGGTCGGTCTGGACGACGGCGTGGTCTTCGATCTCGACGACGGGAATCCTGGCGGTCCGCTTCAGCAGCGCCGCGAGCGCGCTCTCGTGATACGGATCGAGATGTTGTACCACCACGTAGGCCAATCCCGAACCCGGTGCGAGGAGGGGCACCAATGTCTCGAGTGCACCGATGCCGCCTGCTGAAGCCCCGATGCCGACAACCGGTATGCCCGCTGCCTCGCGCGGCGGCTCCGGCTCGTCTCGCTTACTCGTCCTGGTGCTCATGCGCCGAGATACTCTCCTCTCCCCGTTCCGGAGTCCTGCCGGAGCCCGCCTCGCCGCTGCGTAGCAGCTTCCTCATGATCTTGACGTCGTGCTCGTAGTCGCGGGCCCGGCTCTCGAGGTGCTCGGCCAGCGCATTGCGTGCGTTGGCCCGTTCGTGCTTTGCCATGCGGTTCGCCAGGGCCGCGCGTTCCTGATGAGAGCGCAGCAGGGTCCCCAACAAACGATCGATCTCCTCGCCCTGCGACGCCAGAACTGAGTCGGCCGAGAAGGCGTGGCCGACATGGCATCGGAAGCGGAGCATGCTTCCATCCTCGATCTCCCACAAGGCCCCGTGACACTCGGGGCAGGTGAAGCGGGACGGGGTCCCCAGCATGTCGTCGGCACGCATGTCCAGAAGCTCCTGAGCGGCGATCGCCGCCTCGATCCGGATATCCAGCGGGATGTCGGGCGTCGCGCCAGCCGGCTGCCGGACCAGCCTCGCCAGCAACTGCGACATGTCCTTGATGCGGCAGACATGGTCCGCCTCGACATGGCGGAGCGCGTTGCGCGGCATGCCCGGTACCAGCGCGTCCGCCGGATCCTGGACCACGGCCACGCCGCCGCATCGCTTGATTGCGCTGAGCCCGGCCGTGCCGTCGCTGAGGGCCCCCGACAGCACGACGCCGACCACCCGCCCGCCAAACGACGCTGCCGCCGAACGAAAAAGCGGGTCGATCGCCGGACGCGACAGGTTCTCGCGCGGGCCGCGGCGCAGCAGGATATGGCCATCGTGCAGCATGAGATGGCAGCCCGGCACGGCGACATAGACCTTGCCATGCTCGAAACGCTCGCCGGATTTCGCCGGCACTGCCGGCAGGGGACCGCTCTTGTCGAGGATGTGCGGGAGCTGGCTGCTGTTCCCGAGATGCAGCACGACGAAGACACTGGCTGGCAGGTCCGCTTCGAAGCCGCGCACCAGGGTTCGCAGTGCCTCCAGACCACCGCTCGAGCCGCCAATGACGAGGATGTCGCGGGTGGCGGATGTCGTTGCTGCCATGATCCGAACCCTCCGCGCTCCGATCAAGGCCAACGCCAGGGCAATCGGGCGCGTTGCGAGCCGACAATGCGCGACTGCAGGTACGGTATCGTACTTGGTTTCGCCATTTCGAAAACACGCCGGCGCCGACGCGCCGTTGCCGCGCCCAATGGATTGGCGCCGGCGATCTAGGCCGCCGGATACGCACCATTGGTGATGCCGGCATCGATCCAGACACGGTGACGATCGACCCCGTCGGCCGAGACTTGCGCCGGCTCGACGGTGAAGCCCGCCTCGCGCATCAACCCGAGGGCCCATGACTTTTCAGCGCTGACCTGATTCTCCAATTGCCCGAACACCCGCAGCATCTCCGTCACGCTCTGCCGCATGGCCGATGCCAGGTCGGAGTCGTTGCCGCCGTAGGGCGCGAGGATGACGAACCACAGGCGGCCGCGACCGCCGTCCTGTGTCCAGGGGGCAGCGCCGATCAACGCAAGCGGCTCGCCCTCGGCATTTGACGCCGTCCAGACCTGCCGGCTCACGGCACACGCCTCGAGCAGCGCGTCCAGGTGGGCGTCATCCTCAGCAGCCTGAGTCGAGGCCGCGTGACCGATCACGACATTGGCAATGTCCTGGGCTGTGGCGGGATGGATGGTGCAGCGCATTGGCACGGGCAACCCCAGGGTACGGTAGAGAACTCCGGCCCCCGCCGGCGCGACAGCAGGGGGAAGAGGGCAGGGGCCGGAGGCCGGCGCGGGGCCAGCCTTTGACCAACGCGAAGCTCGCGTGCGGTGTTACAGACGCAAGCCGAATTCGTGCCGCGTCGGCGCGCTGTCCCCTTGGCCGATAACGGACGGTTGGAGCTTCAAGAGCGCCAATGTCTGGCAAAGCATGGCGGTCGCCGCACTGATGTAAAGGCAATCGTAGCCCGTGCCTTCCAGTCGGAAGGCCAGGCTGTCGGCATGCGCCTGCGCTTCATGGACCAGGCTGCGCACCAAGACATGGTCCTGCGGTACGGCCGAAAGCTCGGAGGCCGCGATCGTGCGCGCCAGGGCTTCGCGAACGACGACGTCGTCCGGCCGAAGCAGGAGGCAGTGGCATGCCGCTTCCAGCGTCGTCACTTGTTGTCTGAGATCGAACGCCATCCGCCCCCGAGAGTCATTGGTGACAGGCGGTGAGCAACTCCCACCGGTGGGCCGGGTTGCGCCGTCGAAGCGAAATCACCCATGGGTCGGCAAGCGCGCCAGTTCTTCGATCAACCGGTCACGGGTGGCGACATGCAGCGCCTGCAAATCCTCGAATTGGCTCAGCAGCTTCCTTGCGGTGCCGGTCGCATGGCCATGCGCTTCCAGCGTGGCCAGCAGGGCGTGCTGCCTGTCTACCAGCCGTTGGGCGGCCGCGACCCGCTGCAGGGCGGTCCGCAGGTGCTTCTCCACCGTCGGACGATCATGAGCCTGAGGTGCTGCCATCATCCTTCAACCAGCGTGCACCACGGCCGTTCCTTCGCTCGGTCGCGCGGAAAGCGTCGTGCAGGCAACTCTTGCGCGGCACGCCACGTTGGCCGCCGTCATCACCCCAGTCGATCGCCCTGGAACCAAGGAGAACCGGCATGTTCATTCACAACAAGCGCCTGCAGTACACGGTGCGCGTCGGCGAGAGCAACCCGGCGCTGGGCTCGTTGCTGCTCGAGCAGTTCGGTGGCCCTGACGGAGAGCTCGCGGCCGCCATGCGCTATTTCACCCAAGGGCTCGGCGAGGACGATCCCGGCCGCAAGGACATGCTGCTCGACATCGCCACCGAGGAGCTCAGCCATCTGGAAGTCATCGGCTCGATCGTCGCCATGCTCAATAAGGGCGTGAAGGCCCAGCTTTGCGAGGCGGCGATGACCGAGGCCGAGCTCTACCGTTCTCTCACCGCCGGCGGCGACAGCCACACCCAGGGCATCCTGTTCGGCGGCGGACCGTCGCTGACCAATTCGTCGGGCGTTCCCTGGACCTCGGCCTACATCGATTCGCGCGGCGATCCCGGCTGCGACCTGCGCTCCAACATCGCTGCGGAAAGCCGCGCCAAGATCATCTACGAGCGGCTGATCAACGTCACCGACGATCCCGGCATCAAGGATGCGCTGGGATTCCTGATGACCCGCGAGATCGCTCATCAGAAGTCCTTCGAGAAGGCGCTCTATGCGATGACCGACAACTTCCCGCCCGGCAAGCTTCTGGGCGTGGCGCCCTTTGCCGACATGTACGTCAATACCTCGCAGGGCGACGGCGACATGTCGGGTCCGTGGAACACCGGCGAGCAATGGGAGCGCGTCGACGATCTCGAGCAGGTGATGCCGGCGGGCGAAGGCGACGGCACGGCGACGGTGAAGCTGAGCAGGGCCGAGCAGTCCGCGGCCAAGAAGCTGATCGAGCGCACGACTTCGGACCCCGAGAGCAATCCGAAGACCGGCGCCGATCTGGGTGCAGGACCGGGAGCTGGACGGGTCACCGATGACGATATGGGCCAGGCGCCCGACATCCAGCACGCCGACAAGACAAAGGCGAAGACCAAGTAGGCCGACCGGTTGCCGGGAGATGCCGCCCCCGCCTCCGGCTGCCCTAGCCGTCAGTGACGATAGCCTGCCGGGCCGCGATTCCAGCGGCTCGGCGGGGCGCTGCAGCGTACCGGTGCCGCGCGCCTTCTGGCGCAAGGCGCTGGCATTTTCAGGGCCCGGCTACCTCGTGGCGGTGGGCTACATGGATCCGGGCAACTGGGCGACCGGACTCGGCGGCGGCTCGGCCTTCGGCTATCAGCTCCTGTGCGTCATCGTGCTCTCGAACCTGATGGCGATGTTCCTGCAGAGCCTCGCCATCAAGCTGGGCATCGTCACCGGTCTCGATCTCGCCCAGGCCTGTCGCGCCCGCTACGGCAACGCCACCCGCTTGTTCCTCTGGATATTGTGCGAGATCGCCATCATCGCCTGCGACCTGGCCGAGCTGATCGGTGCGGCGATCGCCCTGAAGCTCCTGTTCGGCATCCCCCTGGTGGTCGGCGTGGCGCTGACCGGCTTCGAAGTCCTGCTGGTCCTGGCCCTGCAGCAACGCGGCGTGCGCAAGCTCGAAGCCCTGATCATCGCCCTGATGGTGGTGATCGCGGTCTGCTTCGTGGTCGAGCTGGCGTTGGCCCGGCCCAGCCTGGCCGGCATCGCCTCGGGCTTGGTGCCGTCGCGGGAGATCGTCGAGAACCCGCTGATGCTCTACATCGCCATCGGCATCCTCGGTGCCACGGTGATGCCCCACAACCTCTACCTCCATTCGTCCATCGTGCAGACCCGCCGCTACACACGCACTGAGAGCGGATTGCGCGAGGCGATCCGCTTCTCGGTCGCCGACATCGTCGTGGCGCTGGGCTTCGCCATCTTCATCAATGCCAGCATCCTGATCCTGGCGGCGGCGAGCTTCCATGACCGCGGCCTCACCGATACCGATATGGTGGGAATCGAAGAGGCCTATCGGCTGCTGACGCCGGCGCTGGGAGCAGGGGCCGCCAGCACGCTCTTTGCCGTGGCTCTGCTGGCGTCGGGCCAGAACTCCTCGATCACCGGGACGATGGCCGGGCAAATCGTGATGGAGGGCTTCACCGACTTCCGCTGGCCGCCGTGGCTGCGCCGCCTGGTCGCCCGCCTGCTGGCCATGATCCCCGCGATGATTGCAGTCGGCCTCCATGGCGACCAGGGCGCGAGCGCGCTCCTGATCTTCAGCCAGGTGACGCTGAGCCTGCAACTTCCCTTCGCGGTCTATCCGCTGGTGCGGCTCACCAACTGCCGGGCGATGATGGGCTCCTTCGCCAATCGACGGGTGACCGTTTTCGTGGCCTGGAGCCTTACCGCTCTCCTCGTCGTTCTGAACATGGTGCTGCTGGTGCAGTCGATGTAAGCCCGCGACTGGCAGCAGTCGTCCAGCGGCGCCAACCATGAGGCGAGGTATTTCGTTGCGAATCGGTCCAGTCGGCTTGCGGAGCGACCTGATCACTGCTTTGATGAATACCAGAGCGGAGGGCTCATGACTCGCGGTTTGCTTGCCCCCCTCAGCCCCAAGGAAGAGATCGCGCTGCGACGCGTCGCGCACGGTTCGTTCATCCTCGACGCCCAAACGGCATCCCGGTTGGTTGCTCTTGCTCTGATCGAACAGGCGAGCAGTGGACCGCGCCTCACGCCGCTCGGTCGGCTCCGCTTCAATGCCCTGCCGAAGGCGCCATTGCTGTCGCAGCCTAGATCGATCCATGCCGTGAACGGTTACGTCGAGGGCCTGATCGAGAAGGCGCAGAGCCGGGCCGCGAACCCGCCGATACCCGATGCACCGACCGCGCGCACCATCGCTCCGGCGCGCACCATCGCTCCGGCAAGTCTGCTGCCGGAACCTGAAGGCCGTGCGGCCGACGAGGACGACGGCGAGGACCTTCCCGTCTATCAGCCCGTCTACTACTTCTTCGATCGTGGGCATTGGCGATCCCGCGCCTACGGCGCGCTCGTCCGGACGCGCAAGGCGATCATGGAGCATCGCCGTCAGGTGGTCAGGGCTTGCGATGACAGCTATCGACGCCTCGAAGCCTCGCACGCGCTGCTGAAGACGAGCATCCCTATCCGGCCGAGCTGGCTCGTCGCCGCCGGTGAGTAGTCTCCTGTCCGTTTCTTCCTGCTCACCGCCATTATCCCTGTAGCACTCCGAGAGCTGGCCATGTCCGGTGACTGAACGATCGCGCGCGATCCGTGCAGCCGAAGAATCTGATACGTCATGCAACTTGGCCCCGACCGCCTCATTGCTCTCGCGTCAACTCGGGAGGAGCAAATGGCGAAGAGCAGCACACGCGCAGCCGGCAACAAGCAGGGCCGCACGAATCAAGGTGGCGCGAACGACGCCGGCGCCGATGCCGGCAAGTCGGATACGGCAATGGCCGGCGCCATGGCCGGCGCCGGAGTGTCGCAGCGTGCGATGACGGATCCTGCATCCCAAAGCGCGATTGCCGCGCTGCGGCAGGACCATCGGCGTGTCGAGGGACTGTTCACCGAGTTCGAATCGGCGACCGAAGAGCAACAAAAGCAGGAGCTGGTCGAGAAAATCTGCATGGAGCTCAACATCCATACCCGGCTGGAAGAGGAGATCTTCTATCCCGCCTGCCGCGAGGCCATCGACGACGAGGACCTCATGGACGAGGCCCAGGTCGAGCATGACGCGGCCAAGCTGCTGATCGCCGATCTGTCGGAAGCGTCGAGCGACGACGCGTACTACGACGCAAAGGTGAAGTTGCTTTCCGAGATGATCAAGCACCATGTCGCCGAGGAAGAGAAGCCCGGTCAGGGCGTGTTCGCCAAGGCACAGGCGCACAATGTCGACAAGCCGGCGCTCGCCACCGAGTTGGCCGAACGCAAGCAGGAACTGCAGAGGCGCGGTATGCGCCTGGGACCGAGCCGCGCCGTTTCACTCAACCTGGACATCAGCAACCTGACGGAGGACCGTATGGCGAGATATTCGGACATGGATCGCGACGACCGCGGCCGCTTCTCGAGCGGCCGTGGCGGTTCGCGCAGCCGTTATGACGATGACGACGATGATCGCGGCGGCCGCGGCCGCGGCGGTTGGTTCGGGGATTCCGAGGGCCATTCGCGAGCCGCACGCG
>JAEZHS010000477.1 GCA_023436825.1 Pseudomonadota bacterium
GGCGCGCCCCCGTACTGCAGCGCTTGGGCAGGTTGGTGGAAGCCCGAGCTGCCTTCCAGGTTGCACGCCGATATGGCCAAGCGGAGGCCCCAGACCCGATGGGGCTCGCAGTCGCGAGTCTCGGTGAGGAGGCTCGGACATACCTTGTCGAGGCAGGTCTGGTGCGAGTGTCCTGGCCGGTACCCGCCGAGGATGTCGACGACGCGAAATTTGCCACCCTGACTATCGGTGCCGTTCGGCTCTATGCCGATCAGGCGGCACGGGGATCGAAGATGGCTCTGCTCTCCTTGCATGAGGTGGCGAAGCGCCTCGCGGCGCGCGAGCGATCATTGATGGCCGTTGCCGCCGATCCGCTCGTCCGTCGGCTGCTGGTAGCCTACGCAGTCGAGCGTTTTGAGGACCACTGGAGCGACGGACCGAGGTTCGAGGACATCGAGCGAATCATCGACGCCATGGCAAGCAGGGCAGCTCCACGCGCCGATGAGGATCTTGATCGTCTCGCTGCGCTTGCTTACCGAGGCGGTCGGTACGAGGTTGCCGAGCACCTGGTATCGCAAACGACCCGGCCGCTAGGCTTGTGGGTGCGAGCCAAGCTGGCGCTGATGCGTAACGATCGCTCGGCCGCAATCCACGACTGGATAGCAGCCGTTCGCGGGATGGAGCAAGCAGGCGCGGCGGTCACACTGGACGAGGGCGCGAGAACCAGGCTGCGCGGCCAAGCGGCAATAGTCAGGCTGAGTCAGGGCGAGTACAGCGATTCGCTGCGGCTGCTTTTCCCCGTGGCCGCCGAATACTGGGGAGATGTCACCTACATCGCCGAGCGGGTGATGACGGTCGACGAGCTGAGGGCATTCGTCGACGGACTGCCGCTGCCACCCAGCCCGCGCATGCCAGAGTCGATGGATGACTACGTTTTCTGGAGTCTCGACTTCGTTCCGTCTAACCGGCTGCGGCTCCTGCTGGCACGGCGGTTGGTCCGGGAGGGGCGGTTGAAAGAAGCCGTCGCCTATTTCCCGCCTGCGGAACTGCTTGCGATGCCGGACAAAAGAAACGCCACCGCCGAGGAAGCGCGCGACTACCTCGCTGCGGTCGAGCTGGTACGGCGGCCGGGTTGGCCGTTCGACTGGCCTTGGCAACGGGTTACCCGTGCGGAAGCCCTGTTCAAGGTTGCAACGCTGGAACGTCGGCGGGGAATGCAGCTGATGGGCACCGAGGGCATGCCGGATCAGGCGGGCATTGACGGCGCATTCTCCTATGGTCTGGGCATGTCCAGGCCATGGCCTTGGGAAGATTCGAAAAGCGAGCTGCTCGGACCGGATGAGGAGAAGCGTTTCGCGGCCAGCGCTCCCAAGCCAAATGTCAGGTTTCACTACCGGGTCATCGCTACCGATCGCGCGTCCGCCGCCGCCGATCTGCTGCCCAAACGCTCGCAGGCCTATGCCGCGACCCTGTGCTGGGCAGCGCGCTTCGCGATCGACAGCGGCGACCAGGCCAGGGCCGACGCCATCTATCGCCGTTACGTGGCGAACGGGGCCTACCAGGCATGGGCAAAGAATTTCGGTTGGACCTGTCCCGCGCCAGACTTCGATGGGGCGCGGACATTCTGGCTACGACGCGCCAACGACTGGATGGCGCGGACCGTCGATTCGGTCTGGCGGCGCACCGGCCTTGCTATCTCCGTGCTGATCGCCACCGCGTCGCTGGCGGTCTTGATCCGGCGCAGGAGGGCGCGGCAATAGCCGCTACTCGCCCCTGTCGCGTATGACTACTGAGCCGCGATCTTGCTCGCCGCCGGGGCGAAGGCCTGTTCCATCTCGCGGCGGAGCTTCACAGCGATCAGGCTCTCATCCATCGCCACGTCGGCGTAGGTCAACGACTGCCCGGCCTTGATCGGCTTCAGGAGCTTGACGTTGTGCGCCAGGCCGAGCGGCAGGCTGCCGAGCTCGGTCGACTTCTCGGCCGGAAACAGCTTGCCGTAGACCGTATAGCCGCCTTCGCCGTCGAGGATTTCGCCCGGCTTGAGGTCGCGCTTGGCGGTGGCGATGACGTCGGCGTGGAAGCCGATGGCGCAGCCCGTCGGTTCCTTGCGCAGGCCGATCGAGGCGACAGACATGCCGACCTCGAGCCCGATCAGGTGCCAGCGCTTGTACATCACGGAGTAGCGACCCGACGGATCGGTCTGCAGCATGTACTCCTCGAAGCAGTTCTTCTGGTACTCGGTCGCCGCCTCGAACACGACCCACACGCCCTTGCGGATTTCGTAGGGAATGGCGCGGCCGTCGCGCTCCAGCGAGCTTGCGACCTCGACCTGACCCTTGTGGTGCAGCTGGCCGCCCTCGGAGGCCGGGCGCATGACGAACGGCAGGTCCTCGACCGAGCAGGGCGGGAAGGCGAGCCCGTCCGGCGCCGGCGTCAGCCCCGTGGCATTGGCCACCGCCGTGCTCTCGATGGCGGGCTTGGAGCCGTCGAGGAACGAATTGAACATCTTGGGGTTCAGACCGCCGCGCTTCGCCTGCTCCTCGTTGAGGCCCCAGTATTTCCACACCGTCTCCGGCGTCGACTGCGCGTAGTGCGGCAGCCACTTATGGCCGCGGCCTGCCGCCGTCACCTCGAAGCCCGAGGTGCGCGCCCAGTCGACCAGCTCGCAGATCAGCGCCGGCTGATCGCCGTAGGCC
>JAEZHS010000148.1 GCA_023436825.1 Pseudomonadota bacterium
TATGAGGTCGCCGACCCGCGGCGCCCGCTCGCCGGGCCGGCGCGGGATCAGCGCGGCGCCCGGCCGGCGCGCCCGGTCGACAAGGCGCTCGACATAGATGGTGTGGCGCTGGTCGGGGCAGAACAAATCGCGCGACACGCCCGCGCTCCCAATGACCCAGGAAATGAAGGCGGCCGACCAGGCGACGTTGTCCAGTCCGCTGCGCTCGGGATGATCGACGGCAGCCCAGTAGTCGTTGATGCGCTGCGGCGCGTCACGCTCCTTGATGCCGAGCTGCTCGGTGCGCGGCGGCTGGTCGGTGGAATAGACGATGACCTGACGGCCGAAGCGCGCCCATTCGCCGACGGCCAGCAGCACCATCGAGACTTTGGCGCTGGCCGTCGGCGGCGGCGCCTCGGGCTTCCACGACGATGCGGGGCAGGGGCCGAGCGGGGGCAGCTCGGCCGCGCTCTTCACGGTGGAGGGCAGGGCGGGATTCGGCGTCGGCGCGGTGGCGCAGCCCGCGGCGAGGAGACAAAGCAGGACGAGCGCCGCTCGGATCACCAATGCTTCAGCCCGCCGATCACGATGGTGGGCACGCCTTCAGTATGGCTGTTCACCGAGAAGACCTCGGTGCCGGGACGGCGGCCGGTGCGGACCGGCGAGACGTCGACGCCGGCGCTCCTCAGTCGTGCATTGACCTTGGCGATGTCCGACGCCCGCCACGACAGGCCCCACAGATGGTCCGGCTCCTCCGAGACGCCCTTCTTCAGGTCGTGCGCGATCTCGACCACGACATCGCCGCAGCGAAAGAACAGCAGGCGCGACCCCCACTCGGGATTGCTGCGATCGAGCCGCAGGTCGAGGCCGAGCCGCCCGGCATAGAAGGCGATGGCGCGCTCGGGATTGGGCGTGCGCACGACGACATGGTCGAGAGAGGAGATCGCCGAAGCTTCGTCGACGGTGGCGGGTGACGGCGCTGGCGATTGGCCGCGCTCGACAAGCGCGATCGGCACGCCGTGGCTCGAGATCGTCGAGAGTTGCAGCAGGGGGCCTTTTGTCGTGCCGACAGCGCGTCGCTCCAACAGATTTGCAGCCTTGTCGAGCGACGCCGTTGCAAACACCATTGACGATAGCGGCTGGTCGCCGGCATCGAAGGTAATTCCTACATTGGCGGTCTGTAGCCTTGTGCCGACCAGGGAGCGGCCAAGCAGGACTTCGTACGCAGTCGCCGATCCGGCGATCGTCAGATGGTCGAGAGCGTCAATCATTGTCGTGCCAATCGGCGCGCGATGTTCCGCCGGCCATTCACTACCCAATCCGCTTGAGGTCCATCCGGAAGCGGCGGCCGCGCTTGACATACTCTTCGGCGCTGTAGCGCATGCGCAGCAGATTGTCGTCGCTGATCTCGCGCACCGGCTTGGCCGGTGAGCCGAAGATGACCGAGCGGTCGGGAAAGCTTTTGTTCTCGATGATGACGGAGCCGGCGCCGATCAGGCAGTCCTTGCCGACCACCGAGTTGTTGAGCACCACGGCCTGGATGCCGATCAGGGTGCCGTCGCCGATCGTGCAGCCATGCAGCATCACCTGGTGTCCCACCGTCACGCCCTTGCCGATCGTCAGCGGCAGGCCTGGGTCGGTGTGCAGGACGCAGCCCTCCTGGACGTTGCTGTCGTCGCCGATCACGACCGGCTCGTTGTCGCCGCGGATCACGGCCCCGGGCAGGACGGTCACCCGCTCGCCCAGGGTGACCTGCCCGATGATCGTCGCCTCCGGGGCGATGTAGCAGGAAGCGGGGATGACCGGGACAAGATCGCCGAGCTGATAGATAGCCATTTCTTGGAAATTTCCTCTGTACTTCGACTGCTCAACTACACCACTTGGGGCATCCCGTCCTGGTCGTATCGCACGTCGGAAGGTGCCCTTTCGCGATCCCACCATAGAGGCATAGTCTCATGGTTCAATTAATAGGTCGGGAGGGGAAATGAGCGAAGTCGACGGCGCTACCCTGATCGCGCGGAGCCTCAAGCAGCAGGGCATCGATCATCTGTTCGGGGTCGTCGGATTCCCGATCACCGCGATTGCCGCGGCCGCGCAGAAGGAAGGCATCGCCTACCTTGGCATGCGCAACGAGCAGAGTGCGGCGTACGCAGCGCAAGCCTACGGTTATCTCACCGGTCGGCCCGGCGCCTGCATCGTCGTGACAGGCCCTGGCGTGGTGCACGGTCTCGCCGGCCTCGCCAATGCCCAGCAGAATTGCTGGCCCATGATCCTGATCGGCGGCGCCTCCGAGACCTATCGCGGCGGGATGGGCGCCTTCCAGGAAGAGCGCCAGGTGCTGATCGCCTCGCCGTTCTGCAAGTTCGCGCACGGCATCGAGAGCGTGGCCCGCATTCCCTACTATGTCGAGATGGCGACCCGGCACGCGATCTACGGCCGTCCCGGCGCCTGCTATCTCGACATGCCCGACGATATCATCAGGGGCACCTGTGAACTCGACAAGGTCGTCCAGGTCGAACGCGTGGCTGAGCCGCCGCGCATGGTGGCGCCGTCGGAGAACGTCGAGGCGGCGCTCGACCTGCTTGAGAAGGCCCAGCGGCCGCTCGCCCTTGTCGGCAAGGGCATGGCGTGGTCGCGCGCCGAGGACGAGGTCCGCGCCTTCATAGAGCGCACCCAGGTGCCGTTCGTGCGGTCGCCGATGGGCAAGGGCGTGATGCCGGACGACCATCCGCTGTCGGCCGGCGCGGCGCGCACGCTGGCGCTGCAGCAGGCCGACGTCATCTTCCTGATGGGCGCGCGTCTGAACTGGATCTTCCACTTCGGCCTGCCGCCGCGCTTTGCCAAGGACGTCAAGGTCATCCAACTCGACATCGCGCCGGAGGAAATCGGCCACAACAAGGCGACGCAGGTGGCGCTGGTCGGCGACGGCAAGGCCATCATGGGCCAGCTCAACAAGGCGCTGGTCAACCGCCAGTGGTTCCATCCCAAGGACACGCCGTGGCGGCAGGCGCTGAGCAAGAAGATCGCGGAGAATGCGGCGACCATCAAGCCGCAGATCGACGATGAGTCGTCGCCGGCCGGCTACTACCGCGCGCTGCGCGATGTCGCCGCCTGGATGCCCAAGAACGCGATCCTGAGCGCCGAAGGCGCCGGCACCATGGATATCGGGCTGACACAGCTGCCGAGCTTCAATGCCCGTTCCGTCCTCAACGCCGGCACCTACGGCACGATGGGCGTCGGACTGGGGCAGGCCATCGCCGCCTGCGTGGCGCATCCCGACCGGCCGGTCGTCCATCTCTCGGGCGATTCGGCGATCGGCTTCTCGGGCATGGAGATGGAGACGCTGGTCCGCTACCATCTGCCGGCCAAGATCGTCGTCCTGAACAATGGCGGCATCGGCCCCGGCATGCCGGAGATTCCTCAGAACCCGATGTTCAACCTCAAGCCCAACGCGCTGATCTACGGCGCACGCTACGATCGGGTGATGGAGGCGTTCGGCGGCAAGGGCCTGTTCGTGGAGAATCCGAAGGACATACGCCGCGCGCTCGACGAGGCGATGGAGTTCCCCGGACCCGCGCTGGTCAACGTCGTGCTCTCGCAGGGCTCGACGCGCAAGGCGCAGCAGTTCGCGTGGCATAGCTAAAAGGGGCTGACCGACAAAAAACAGGGCCGCGGCCCGCTATCGGAGGGATCGCCATGCAGGATCAGGTAAGGCAGCAGGAGATCGCAACCGAAACGCAGCATCCGGCCCTCAAGGGGATCAAGGTGCTCGACCTCACGCAGTTCGAGGCGGGACCGTCGTGCACCGAGGCTCTGGCCTGGCTCGGGGCCGACGTCGTCAAGGTCGAGGAGCCCAATCGCGGCGAGCCGGGCCGCTGGGGATCGAGCGATCGCCCCGACGCCGATTCGCACTACTTCATCTACTACAACCTCAACAAGCGCAGCGTGACCTGCAACCTCAAGAGCGACGAGGGCAAGGCGCTGCTGCGGCGGATGATCGAGAAGGCCGACGTCCTGATCGAGAACATGGCGCCCGGCACCTTCGCACGGCTCGGCTTCGACTGGCCGCGGTTGAGCGCGCTCAATCCGCGACTGATCTTCGCCCAGGTGAAGGGCTTCGCGCCGGAGAGCCCGCACGCCAACTATCTCAGCTTCGACATGATCGCCCAGGCGATGGGCGGCACAATGGGCGTGAACGGGCATCCCGGCCAGCCGCCGGTCCGGCCGGGTCCGACCATCGGCGATACCGGAACCGGCATGCTGTGCGCCATCGGCATCCTTGGCGCGCTCTACCAGCGCATGACGACCGGCCGTGGACAGCACATCCAGATCGCCATGCGCGATGCCATGCTGAACTACTGCCGCACGCCGATGAGCCGCCAGGCCGGCATGACCGACCAGCTGCCGCGCGGCGGCAACACGGTGCCCGGCACGGCGCCCGGCGGACTCTACAAATGCGCGCCGGGTGGACTCGACGACCTCTGCTACATCTTCGCCTCGCGCGGCAACGAGGAGCATTGGCGTCGGCTGGTGAAGGCGATCGGCCGCGAGGACCTTCTGAGCGATCCGCGCATGGCCGACCCCACCACCCGCGGCCAGAACCGCGAGCTCGTGGATGCGGCCATCAACGAATGGACGTCAAAGCGCACCAAGCAGGAGGTGACGAAGATCATCGCCGGCGCCGGCGTGCCCTGCGGCGCCGTCATGACCACGCTCGAGCTGCTGCATGACCCCGATCTGCATGCGCGCGGCATGATGCAGAAAATCGAGCATCCGATCCGCGGTACGGTGACCGTACCAGGATGGCCGCTCAGGATGTCGGACAGCAAGGTGCCGCTGAAATGCGCACCGATTCTCGGCGCCGACTGCGAGGCGATTTACGGCGAGTGGCTCGGCTGCTCGGCCGACGAGGTGAAGGACATGCGGCAAGCCAAGGTGATCTGAACGCCGCGATCTTGGCGGCTAGCGTGCGCAGGCTGGCGCCAGTTCGTGCTCCCGCCAAGAACGGTTTCCGCGCTGGCGTCTCGAACGAGATCCCTTGGCTGATGAAATCGTATAGCTGAGATGCTAGGATCATCGGCACTTCGCCAAGGGACGGTCCTCGATCGAAGTCAGACGTTGGCTGGGGTGCCGTGACCTCGAACAACACGCCGCTCGCTTCAAGCAACAGAACATCGACGTCGCTCGCGGCGTCGCCTGCCTCGGCGTTGTCCGACAGGGCCGAGCGGCGGCAGTTGACGATCATGTTCTGCGACCTCGTGGATTCGGTCGGTTTGTCGATCCGGCTCGATCCCGAGGACCTGCGTGACCTGATCGCCGCTTATCAGCGAACCTGCGCCCAGTCGGTCGGCCTCTATGATGGCTACGTCGCCCGCTATGTCGGGGACGGCATTCTCATCTATTTCGGATTTCCCATAGCCTACGAGGACAATGCCGAGAGGGCCGTACGGGCCGGACTCGAGCTGGTCGGTGCTGTGACCAAGCTGAATCAGAATTTGGAGTTTGCCGATTCGAACATCAGGGTGCGGGTCGGCATCGCAACCGGTCTGGTCGTTGTGGGGGACGCCGTTGGCGGCAGTGGCTCGGACCGCGACGCCGTTGTCGGTGAGGCCGTCAACCTCGCCGCTCGTCTGCAGGGCATGGCCGAACCCAATACGGTTGTCGTGTCCGAAGTCACGCGGCAGCTCGCTGCGGAAAGCTTCGAATATCGCGACCTGGGCCGCCACGAGCTCAAGGGCTTCGCGACGCCCCTGTCGGTCTATCAGGTCATCGGCCAGCGCGAGGTCACTCGCCTGGAGGCGCGCGGTCCAGCCCGCACGCCATTCGTCGACCGGAAGGACGAAATCGCCATTGTGCTCGACCGATGGCGGCGGGCGGCGTCGCGAAGTGGACAGGTTATCGCCCTGGTCGGTCAAGCGGGCGTGGGCAAGTCGCGCATCGTGGTCGAAGCCATCGAGAGAATCAGGGAGGAATGCGCGCCGGCCCCGACCCCGGTGGTCCTGCAGTTTTCGCCATATCATTCCAACGCACCGCTTTACCCGGTGATCCGGTACCTGCAGCGGCTCGCCAATATCACGACGGAAGATGGGCCGCGCACAAAGCTCGACAAGCTGACGAAGCTGCTCGGTGACAGTCCGACACGCCGTGAAAGCACGTCGCTGATCGCCGATCTCCTCGGGATCGAGCTCGACGACGATCGCCCGACCGCCGCTCTCGGGTCGACGGTCAAGCGACACCAGACGATTGAGGCTTTGGTCGACTTGTTCGCCGATCGCAGCAAGGATCACGCGGCAACGATCGTGTTCGAGGACGTGCAATGGGTCGATCCGACCTCGAATCTGCTGCTTGATCGGCTGGCAGATTGGGCGAAGACCGCGAGGGCTCTCGTCGTGATCACGCTGCGCACCGACAGCAGCAACGCCGCCACGGAAATCCTGCGCGACAGCGGACTCGTCGATTCGGAGGGCCGCCATCTCGACCATGTCACGGTCTGCGAAATACGCGAGCTGGACAGCGCCAATGGAAGAAAGCTTGCCGCCGCCGCGGCGGCGATCGAGAGCCGCACGGTCGACGCCGCACAATTGGAGGCAGTCCTCGCCAAGTCGGGGGGCATTCCCCTCTATCTCGAGGAGCTGGTCAAGGCCGCGGCGCACGGAGTGGCGGTTTCCGGCAGCCGGGAAGAGACCGCTCACAGCGGGGGCGTGCCGAACACGATAAGCGACGCCTTGATGGCACAACTCGATCGACTCGGATTCGCCAAGGAGGTGGCCCAACACGCTTCCGTCATCGGTCCCGAGTTTTCGATGAGCTTGCTCGCCAGGATCATGAGGCGATCGCTCGACGAGCTGATGCCCATGCTCACCAGCCTGGTCGAGTCGCGTATCGTTGTTCGCGGGAGTTCCTCGCCCGACGGCTATTGGTTCAAGCACGCCCTGATCCGCGACATCTCCTATCGGTCGCTGCTGAGAAAGAACCGACGGCAGATCCACCTCGCGGTGGCCCGGGAATTGTCCCGTCATCCGGCGGAGATAGTCGACGTGAGCGACGATCTGATCGCGCAGCATTACTCGCTGGGCGCCGCGCCTCTGGAGGCGATCAAGTTCTGGCGCCGCGGCGCCGGTGCCGCGATCGCGCGATCGGCCAACGAAGAGGCAATCGCAATGTTGCGATCCGCGCTCGAGGAGTTGGAAAAACTGGGCGGGACGGCCGATCCCGAACTGGAGCTCGACCTGGTCCTCACCCAGGCCTCGGCGTTGCGTTCGGTACGGGGCTATTCGGCGCCTGAAGTGGAACAACACCTTGCCCGGGCGCGCGTGCTTTGCACCGTTTGCGGTGACTTCGACGACCGATTCAGCGTCGAGTGGGGATTGTTCCAATGCATCTTCATAAAGGGCGACATCGATGGCGCGCGCGCTATCGCGGCCGACTTGCTGGAGCATGCTGCGGACGAGTCCCGTGAGGCACTGATCGACGCCTACCTTGCCAAAGGGATGGTCGCGTTCACGACCGGCGACTTCGAAGAGGCGATGAAGTTCTTCGAGGCCGGCGCCGCGTTATGCCAGCCGGAGATCGAACAACCGCGTTTCCGTACTCACGGGCAGAACGCCGGTCTGTTCTGTCTTTCGTACCTGGCGCGCGCGCAATGCCACCTGGGATATCTCGATCGCGGCCGCGCGACGATCCAACGGGCGCGGGCGATCGCCGCCATGCGATCGCAGGATCCCGGGCATATCCATAGCTGGCTCGCCGTCGCGGTCCATGCGGTTCGCGTCCATCATCTGTGCGATGATATCGAGGCCGAGAGGCGGGTGGCCAACGAAACCGTCGAGATGGCG
The DNA here is from genome assembly GCA_023436825.1 of Pseudomonadota bacterium. The sequence continues at coordinate 7,815 of JAEZHS010000148.1, forward strand.
CGTCAGCACCACTACGCCTACTACGAGGCCTTGGGAAAGTGCCAGCTCGGCTGGGTGGCCGGCGCCGAGGGCAAGGTCGATGCCGGAATCGCGATGCTGACCGAGGGACTGGCGGCGCTCAGGGAGACAGGCACGTCTCTTTCGATTCCGGGTTTCTACGTGCTCTTGTCGCAGCTCTACGTTCGCGCAGGGCGGCTCGACGAGGCCGGGCAGGTCCTGGACATGGCCGCCCGATCGACAAGTCATGCGGTGTGGGATGCCGATATCGAACGGGTGCGCGGCGACATCGCCTCGGACTGGGTGGCGGCCGAGGCGGCGTACCGGTCCAGCCTGGCCATTGCGCGCCGCCAGCGCGCCGGACTGTTCATGTGCAAAGCGGCCCTGAGCCTGGCGCGCCTGCTGCATTCGCGCGGTCGGCAGGAAGAGGCCCACGATCTGCTCGAGGAATGCCTGGCGCAGCTGCACGAAGGCGAGGACGTCGCTACGGTACGCCAAGCCCGATTGATGATGGATGAGTTGTCCGCGTTGAGGTGAGTCTGACGGAAATCCCGAACATTTTGAACAGGGGGATGAGATGGGCCCAGCACCGATCAAGAACGTGCCATGCGCCAAGGGTGCGCTGTGCTACTGCCTCGACGAATTCTCGAAGGGGCCCGGGGCGCGGTCGCGGATCGAAAGGCTCCGCGACGCCATCGCGGCTCTGGCGCCGACCTTTGCGGGGCTCACCGAGGTTTTCGATAGATATCTGATGGCGCATGTCATCCCCGATGCCGAACAGAGACAAAGGCTTGCCGCGAACCTGGATGCATTTTGGCTCGATGCTCGCTCGCCCAGGCCGTTCTTTCCGAAGGCGCCGGTGAGGGAGATCCTTGCGAAGGGCATACTCGAGACACTCGACCTGTCGCTGAAGGGCGAGAAGCGGGCCGTCCCGATCAACGCATGGTGGGTGCTCGACTCGGCCGAGCTCAGGGTTCTGAACCTGGCGGATGTCAAAGGGGGCGTAACGGTGGGGGGCAACGTCACCCTGCTCATCATGACGTCGCGTCCGAAGGGTCGCGGCGGCGCTGCACCTCCCATCCTTGGTGATTTGGCGGAAGCCTATGTCACCGAGCGGCAGGGACGCGCGGTCACGACGAGGCGCGTCAGGGACCTGGCGTAGTCACGAACGCAGCCTTCTTTTGCACCAAGCGTCGATCACGTCTTGGGTTGAATGGCGACGATGGCGCGGCGATGGGTGCCTTCGCCGACCTTCTTGTCTTCGTCGTGCGCCTCGACCTTGAAGCGGAGCTTGCGGCCGTCGACCTCGAGCAGCTCCGCCCGCACCGTCACCTTCTTGCCCTTTGGCGTGGCGCCGAAATGCTTGACGTGCACCTCGAAGCCGACGGTGGTGTGCCCTGGAGGCAGATGCGGCTGCACGGCCTCGATGCCGGCGCGCTCCATCAGGCCGATCATGTTCGGCGTCGACAGCACGCCGTCGCCGCCCATGTGCTTGACCACCAGCTTGTCGTCGACGGTCGTGACGATCTCCGCCTTGAGTCCCGGTGTCAGGCTATTCGTCGACATGTGTCTCTCCCATGGTGAGCAGGCTGTGCTTGGGCGGACGTTAGACCATTCCCGAGCACGTTCGCTTCCGTTTACGTAAACCATCATTGACGTTTACGTAAACGTCAACTATGACAATTCCATCATGTCGGTCGCCGCTCCGTCATCAACGCGCGACAGCCAGCGCATCTACAGCATCGCCGAACTCAGCCGCGAGTTCGCGATCACGCCGCGCACCATCCGCTTCTACGAGGATGAGGGGCTGATCAAGCCGCGCCGCCAGGGCATGACCCGGCTGTACAGCGCCGGCGATCGCACGCGGCTGGGCTGGATCCTGCGCGGCAAGCGGCTGGGCTTCGCGCTCGCCGAAATCCGCGAATTGCTCAATCTCTATCAGGTCGATCGCACCGGCGTGCAACAGCTGCGCGAGCTCCTGCGCCGCAGCCGACTGCACATCGCCGACCTCGAGAAGAAGCGTCGTGATCTCGACGCACATATCAGCGAATTCAAGGAAGTGGAGAGCCAGGTCAGCACCGAGCTGCGTCAGCGTGGCGTCGACCCGGAGAACGACTAGCTGGAGTACAAGGGAGACACGGATGGCCGTCTACAAGGCGCCGCTCAAGGACATCAACTTCGTCCTCAACGAGGTTCTGGACGTCTCCAGCCTCGCCAAGCTGCCGGGCTATCAGGATGCCACGCCGGACGTCATCCAGGCGATCCTCGAGGAAGCGGCCAAGCTCTGCGAAAACGTGCTGTTCCCCCTGAACCGCACCGGCGACGAGGAAGGCTGCACCTACGAGAACGGTGTCGTGCGCACGCCCAAGGGCTTCAAGCACGCCTACGACATGTTCCGTGAGGGCGGCTGGACGGCGGTGACCTGCGATCCGGAGTACGGCGGCCAGGGTCTGCCGGCAACGGTGGGCTTCGCGCTGCAGGAGATGTTCACGGCGTCGAACCAGGCCTTCGCCATGTACCCAGGCCTGAGCCACGGCGCCTACGAGGCGCTGTCGCGGCACGGCTCGGACGAGCTCAAGAAGAAGTACCTGCCCAAGCTCACCGACGGCACCTGGACCGGCACGATGTGCCTGACCGAGCCCCATTGCGGCACCGATCTCGGCATGCTGCGCACCAAGGCCGAGGTGCAGGCCGACGGCAGCTATTCCATCACCGGTACCAAGATCTTCATCTCGGCGGGCGAGCACGACCTCGCGGAGAACATCATCCATCTGGTGCTGGCGCGCCTGCCGGACGCGCCGGGCGGCACCAAGGGCATCTCGCTATTCCTGGTGCCGAAGTTCATCCCCAAGGCGGACGGCGGCGTGGGCGAGCGCAATGGCATTCGCTGCGGCGCCATCGAGCACAAGATGGGCATCAAGGCCAACGCCACCTGCGTCATGAACCTCGACGGCGCCAAGGGCTGGCTGGTCGGCGAGCTGAACAAGGGCATGCCGGCCATGTTCGTGATGATGAACGCGGCTCGCCTCGGCGTCGGCATGCAGGGCCTGGGCATCGCCGAGACCTCGTTCCAGAGCGCCGTAGCCTATGCGCGCGATCGACTGCAGGGCCGTTCGCTCACCGGCCCGAAGAACGCCAACGGTCCGGCCGATCCCATCATCGTGCATCCCGACGTGCGGCGCATGCTGATGATCCAGAAGTCGTTCACCGAAGCGGCGCGCGCGCTGTCGCTGTGGGTCGGCATGCTGATCGACGAGGCGCACAGCCATCCCGATGCCGCCAAGCGCGAGGCGGCGGACGATCTCGTGCAGATGCTGACGCCGATCATCAAGGCGCACTTCACCGACATGGGCAGCGAATGCGCCAACCTCGCCGTGCAGACCTACGGCGGCCACGGCTTCATCCGCGAGAACGGCGTCGAGCAGCTGGTGCGCGACGCCCGCATCACCCAGCTCTACGAGGGCACCAACGGGATCCAGGCGCTCGACCTGATCGGCCGTAAGCTGCCGATGAAGGGTGGGCAGGCGGCGCAGCGCCTGCTGGGCGAGATGAGCGGCTTCGTCGCCCAGCACAAGGCCGACGACAAGATGAAGGAGTTCGTCGAGCCGCTGGAGAAGGCGCTGGGCCGCGTCCAGGATGCCGCGCTCTTCGTGATGCAGCATGCCATGAAGAACCACGACGAGGCGGGTGCGGCCGCCACGGACATGCTGCGCCTGATGGCGCTCACCGCCATGACGTTCATGTGGGGGCGTATCGCGGTTGCCGCGCACAAGGGTCTGGCGGCCGGCAACGACAACGCCTTCTACGAGGCCAAGCTCAACACGGCGCGCTTCTATATCGCCCGCGTGCTGCCGCAGACGACCTCGCTCAATCATCAGATCAAGGCGGGCGCCGCCACCCTGATGGCCCTGCCGGCCGAGGCGTTCTGATCTGTGAGATCATATTCTTCCGGACCGCGGGGCGCCCGGG
>JAEZHS010000171.1 GCA_023436825.1 Pseudomonadota bacterium
CAAGACGAACGCGCAGGGTCTCGCTGACGCGAGCCGGATGGCGGTAGCTCCAGGCCGCCTCGACGAGGATCCGACGGGCTCGCCTGTTGCCCGCCAAGGTCAGGCCTGAGCGACGCACCGTTTCACCAGTCGAGCGTTCGGCCGGCACCAAGCCGAGGAACGACGCAAGCCTTCAGTCCGCCGCCGGCAGCATCACCGTGAAGGTCGAGCCCTTGCCGGGCGTGCTCTGGATGTCGAGCCGGCCGCGATGGCGGTTGACGACGTGCTTGACGATGGCGAGGCCCAGACCGGTGCCGCCGAGCTGGCGCGAACGCGCGGCGTCGACGCGGTAGAAGCGCTCGGTGAGCCGCGGCAAGTGCGCCGCCGGAATGCCGTCGCCCTCGTCCGTGACCGCGACGGCCACGCGGTCCTGCCCGAGCGGCCGCGCCGTCACCCGCACCGGCGTATTGGGCTTGGTGTACTTGATGGCGTTGTCGATGAGGTTCTGGAAGACGATAGTGAGCTCGTCGTAGTCGCCGACGGCGCGCGGCAGGTCGGGCTCGACATGGAGCTCGAGCGCGACCTTGCGGCTGCTTGCCTTGAGCTGCAGCAGGTCGAGCACGCCCTTCAGCACGCGGTTGATTTCGACCGCGGCATCGGGCCGGGAATGCTCGTGCTGCTCGATGCGCGACAGCATCAGAAGATCGTCGACCAGGCGACGCATGCGCTCGGCCTGATCGGCCATGATGCCGAGGAAGCGTTCGCGCGCCGCGTTGTCGTCGCGCGCCGGGCCGCGCAGTGTCTCGATGAAGCCCGCCAGTCCCGCGATCGGCGTCTTGAGCTCGTGGCTGGCATTGGCGCCGAAGTCGGCGCGCATGCGCTCGGCACGACGCAGCGCCGTCGTGTCGTGCAGCACGATCAGGGCGAGCGAACCGTCGGCCGCCGCGCGCGGCAGGCGGCGCAGATGCGCCACGACGTCGATCTCGGGCGGTCCCGGCAGCACGAACTCGACGGCGGCCCGGTCGGCGCCGGTGAAGTTGCCGTCGGTGGTCTCGAGCAGACCGTCGATTGCCGCGAGAAGCTGCGGCTGGCGGAACATGGTCGAAAGATCGCGCTCGCTGCCGGCGCCGCCCAGGAGCGCGCGGGCGGCGAGGTTGGTGCGCACGATGCGGCGGCCGCGATCGACGGCGATCAGCGGGTCGGGCAGGCCGTCGACGATGGCCTGGGCGGAGGCGGCGAGATTGTCGATCGAGGCGCGTTGGCGGCGCCAGCCGGCCGACAGCTGGGCCGCCGCCGTCGCCAGCTCCTCGGTGGCGGGGGCGAAGGAAAGCCGCGGCATCACCGGCTCGCGCTCGTCCGAAAGCTCGCCGACGAAGCGGGCGAACAGGGCCAGCGAGGCGAGGTAGCGCTGCACCAGCCAGATCGTCACCACGGCGATGCCGGCCATGGCAACCAGTGTCGGCCGCCCGGCAAGATGGCCCGACCAGTAAAGCGCCAGCAGCGCGGCAAAGCTCGGCGCCAGCGCGACGGCGTTGGCGGCGAGATAGCGGCGGAGCGGCACGGGCTGATCGGCCACGATGCCTCCTACATGTAGCGGCGCGGCGCGAAGAAGCGAATGGCCAGAAGCCCGTAGACGAAGCCGCCGACATGGGCGGCCCAGGCGATCTGCTCGCCGCCCGCGCCCGGCATGCCGCCGAACAGGCCGAAGAAGACGTTGAGCGCGATCCAGATGCCGGCGATCGGATAGAGCGACGGCAGGCTGCCGACGTAGCGCATCAGCATCAGCACCGCGCCGAACACGCCCGAGATGGCGCCCGAGGCGCCGATCACCGGATCGACCGAATCGGGATAGAGCACGATCTGCACGGCGCCCGCAACGATGCCGGCCGACAGATAGAAGAGAACGAAGCGGCGCACGCCCAGCATGCGTTCGACCGGCGCGCCGAATGCCGCGAGGGTCACCATGTTGATGACGAGATGCATCCAGCCGCCATGCAGGAACTGGTAGGCGACGGGCGCGGCGATCTGGGTCACGAGGTCGGCATGGCCGCCGGTGTAGCCGGCGGGCACCAGGCCGAACATCAGGATGATCGTGTTGTCGGTCGACTCGCCCAGCAGGCTGCGCAGGAGCTGGACGGCGACATTGATGCCGATCAGCCACATCACCGCCGGCGGCAGGTTGATCGCCCGCTCGCCCGTGCCGCGTCCCCGCCCCGGGCGGTCGCTGTTGTCGAAAGGCATCCGGCTGCTCCGTTACGAACCCTGGCGCTGTCGTGATTCCTGCTTAGCGCTTTAGGCGGCGTGAGCCCAGCCAAAGAAAGACACCGCCCAGGATCAGCGTCGGCGAGCCGCAGAGGATGGCGACGCCGCCCATCTCGCCGACGGGATTGCCTTCGGTGACGGCCAGGATGCAGCCCAAGGTCAGGACCAGGACGATTGAGCCCGAGATGGCGAAGAACCAGCCGAGACCGCGGCCCTGCGGGGCCGGCGGTGGGTGGATGGGCGGCGGCGGTGGGACGGGCGTGGGTTCGCTCATCGACGCGCCTCCGCCCCCCGGGCGTCGGCCAGGCGGGCGTTCCCGGCGGCACCCGGGCGATAGAAGGTGTTGTAGGTGTCGAACGGGATGATGGCGCCGTCCGGCGTCACGAAATGGACGCAGGAGCGCTTGACGTTGCCCAGGCAGAAATTGAAGCGGTCCAGGAACTCCACGATGGTGACGCGGAAGACGTTCTCGTAGCCTGAGCCCTCGGGCATCGGCATGTCGGGCAGGCAGCAGAGCAGCGAGCCCAGGCGCTCTGCCGTGTTGGTATCGGCGGTCGACAGCGACAGCAGGTCGACGAAGCGCCGACGCAGTTCGGGATACTTCTCGAAGGAGATGGCATTGGGCACCGCGGGCAGCAGCGCCTCGCGCGGCACCAGCGAGGTGAGCGGGATCACCCGGGCGCCGTCGCGCACGCCGTAGCCGATCGAGATCGAGGCCGGATTGCAGGGCAAGGGGATCATGTCGCCGTCGGCGAACACGCCCGAGTCCTCGACGATGCGGCGGCGGATCTCCGACAGCACGATGCGGTTCTTCTTCGGATCGAAGCCTTCGTTGCGGCCGGCATCCTGCACCGGCTGGAAGTTGATGCCGCGCACGCATCGGTATTCGAGCGCATGGCGGATGATCGGCCCGATCTCCGTATCGTTGACGCCGCGCTTCACCGTGCAGACGAGGGTCGTGGAGATGTTGCGCGCCTCGAGATTGGCCAGCGCCTGGCGGCGGATGCGCGACAGCGCGGCGCCGCGGATGTTCTTCAGCGCGTCGTCGTTCAGGGAGTCGAACTGCAGGTAGACCTCGAACCCCGGGCGCAGCTCGGCGAGCGCGTCGCAGAAGGCCGGATCCTCGGCGATACGGATGCCGTTGGTGTTCAGCATCACATGCTTGATGGGGCGGCGACGCGCGGCCGCCAGGATGTCGAGGATCTGCGGGTGGATGGTGGGCTCACCGCCCGAGATCTGCACCAGGTCGGGCTCGCCTTCGCTGCGCACCAAGGCGTCGAGCATGAACTCGACCTCGGCGATCGGGCGATGGCTGTCCTTCTTCGGCGAGGAATCGGCGAAGCACACGGGACAGGCGAGGTTGCAGGCCTCGTTGACCTCGACAATGGCGAGGCAGGAATGCTGCTCGTGGTCGGGACACAGCCCGCAATCCCACGGGCAGCCGCGCTCGGTCCTGGTGAACGGCGCCAGGGGACGGTCGCCGGGCTTGAGGTATTCCAGCGTGCGGCGCCAGTAGACCGGATCGTCCGACACCAGGGTCTTCATGACGCCGTGCTCGGGGCAGCGCTTGGAGTAGTAGACGGCGCCGTCCTCCTCAACGATCTTGGCCGGCACCAGGCCGAGACAGGTCTCGCAGAGCGACGTCGTCTGGCCGAGGAAAAGATAAGGCGCCGATTTACGCGCTACGCCGTCGTACATGCGCGGCCCCCGCTGCGAATCATCGCTGCAGCGTACAGGACGAGGCCGAGACAGACAAAATGGAAGAGGTTGAAGGGGCCCAGAAGCGTTGCATAGGGCTTGAAGAACTCCCAGACGAAGCGCTGCAGGCCGTACCAGCCGACGGTGAGGTAGAAGCCGTTGCTGAGCCAGAAGCGGTCGCGGGCGATGAAACGCTGGATCAGCACCACGAGCATCGCGGCCATGGCGAACGATTCGTAGAGCTGCACGGGGTGGCGGGCGACGCCGTCGCCGAAGTCGACGGCCCAGGGCACGGTCGTCGGCGTGCCGTAGGTGAAATCGGCGAGGCCGGAGAAGAAGCAGCCCCAGCGGCCGACCGCGACAGTGGCGGCAAAGGGCGCGGCAAAGACGATGCCGGTCGAGCCGCTGACGCCGGTGAACCGCTTGAAGGCTTCGATCGCGGCGATGGCGCCGGCGATGCCGCCCACCATGGAGAAGCCCAGCGCATGCTGGCCGCTCAGCAACGCGTTGGCCGTGCCGAAGAACATCGCGCCGCAGAGGGCGCCTGAGCCTGCCGTGACGGCATAGAGGCCGGGATGGGAGACGCGATTGGCGGGCAGCGCCTCAGCGGGAATGAGATGACGCGTCGTCAGCACGAAGACCGTCATCGACGCCAGCCACGCCAGCACGTCGAACGCGGCGTGGATGTACGGCAGGCCGAAGTAGCTCATGATTCGGACCGCTGGCGTCGTCCTCGAAGGTCACGGTCTTCATCGAGTAGAGCGACTTGGGTGACTTGCGGCCGACCACTGTGGTGTTGCCCTTGTAGAGCTTGAGCCGCACCGTGCCGGTGACGTTCTCCTGGCTCTTGTCGATCAAGGCCTGCAACATCTCGCGCTCAGGGGAATACCAGAAGCCGTAATAGATCAGCTCGGCGTACTTGGGCATCAGCTCGTCCTTGAGGTGCGCCGCACCTCTGTCGAGCGTGATCGATTCGATGCCGCGATGGGCGGCGTAGAGGATAGTGCCGCCCGGGGTCTCGTAGATGCCGCGGCTCTTCATGCCGACGAAGCGGTTCTCGACCAGGTCGAGGCGGCCGATGCCGTTGGCCTTGCCCAGCTCGTTCAGCGTCGTGAGCAGGGTCGCGGGCGACATCTTCACGCCGTCGATGGCGACGGCGTCGCCCTTCTCGAAATCGATGGTGATGTAGGTCGCCTTGTCGGGCGCCGCCTCGGGCGAGATGGTGCGCTGGTAGACCATCTCGTCGGCCTCCTCCCAGGGATCCTCGAGGATCTTGCCCTCGCTCGAGGAGTGCAGGAGGTTGGCGTCGACCGAGAACGGCGCCTCGCCGCGCTTGTCCTTGGCGATCGGGATCTGATGCGTCTCGGCGAACTCGAGCAGCTTGGTGCGCGAGGTGAGCTCCCATTCGCGCCACGGCGCGATCACCTTGATGTCGGGCTTCAGCGCGTAATAGGTGAGCTCGAAGCGCACCTGGTCGTTGCCCTTGCCGGTGGCGCCGTGACAGACGGCGTCGGCGCCGAGGTCGCGGGCGATCTCGATCTGGCGCTTGGCGATCAGCGGCCGGGCGATCGACGTGCCGAGCAGGTACTGGCCCTCGTAGAGCGCGTTGGCGCGGAACATCGGGAAGACGAAGTCCTTCACGAACTCCTCGCGCACGTCGTCGATGAAGATGTTCCCGGGCTTCACGCCTGCCATCTCCGCCTTCTTGCGCGCCGGGCCGAGCTCCTCGCCCTGGCCGAGATCGGCGGTGAAGGTCACGACCTCGCACCCGTAGGTCGTCTGCAGCCACTTCAGGATGACCGAGGTGTCGAGGCCGCCGGAATAGGCCAGCACGACTTTCTTGATGTCGCCCTTCTTGTAGGGCCCGGTATAACTAATGCTCATGACTGGCGGCTTTCGTGTCCGATCGGTGAAGGCGCGCGAATATAGCTGTGGAATGCAGCCGGGCAAGCCGCCGCAAAGACGCTATAATCGATCCCAAAGTAAGCTAAGCCATGGCCTCTGCCCTAGATCGTCTCAGCTATGCCGCACGCCAGATGTCGCGTGTGGCGTGGTACGCCGGCCACTACGCCGCCGGCCGGCGGCTCCTGAAGCCGATGCCCAAGCCCGACTTCCCGGTCGGGCCGACGCCCTCGCGCGAGGAGATGACCAAGGACATGCGCGCCGTCTTTGAGCGCGAATGGCAGGACATCAAGGCCGGGCTCTTCCCGGCCCCGCGCCCGCTCTCCTTCGACCCCGGCGAGCTTCTACGCCGCAGCGTCCTCTACTTCCGCGACCTGCCGCAGGTCGATGCACGCCGCCACGGCCGGAGCGACGAGCTGCCGCCCGGCGAGCAGGGTGACGGCCTGCCCGACTACTACCGCCAGAACTTCCATTTCCAGAGCGACGGCTGGCTCTCCGACCATTCGGCGACGATCTACGACACCCAGGTCGAAGTGCTGTTTACCGGCGCCGCCGACGTCATGCGCCGCCGGGCCCTGAAGCCGATCGCCGAGTGGATGGCCGGCCGCAACCAGCGCACGCTCAGCGGCCTCGACGTCGGCTGCGGCACCGGCCGCCTGCTCGCCTTCCTGCACGATGCCTGGCCCGGCATGAAGTTCACCGGCCTCGATCTCAGCCCGCCCTATCTCGCCGAGGCGCGCCGCCTCATCGGCAGGACGGCTCGGGTGAAGCTGATCGAGGGTGCGGCCGAGAAGCTGCCGTTCGACGATGCGAGCCTCGACCTCGTCGTGTCGTCGTTCCTGATGCACGAGTTGCCCGAGACGGTGCGCAAGCAGGCATTGGCCGAGATGGCGCGCGTGCTGAAGCCCGATGGCCTCGTCGTCATCGTCGATTCGATCCAGAGGGGCGACTTGCCGTCATGGGACGGTCTGCTCGACCTCTTCCCGCACTATTTTCATGAGCCGTACTACGCGGAGTATGCGAATGGCCGTTTGGAAGCGTGGGGCGAAGGGGCGGGACTGGAGGTCGTCGCCACCGAACGCGCCTTCCTGTCGAAGGTCGCGGCGTTCACCCGGTAGCTACGGAGCAACGACCGGCGGCTTGACACCCAAGCGCGCGGCCTGGCGGCGCAAGTCGCCGTCGAATGTCAAAAAGGCGTCCGCATGGCCGAGCTCGACCATAACGGCCTTCACGATGAAGGCGGGTTCAGCGGCCATCGCGCGCTGGGCAGCCTCGGCTTGCGTCGGCTCGTCGTTCACGGGCAGGCGGACAAGACGTTAGTATCGACCGCGCGCATGCCGACGTCGGGCTTCCTTTCCAATCGAGGCGTTCATTTCCTCGATCGATCGCGGTGGCCCCTTGTACTTCAGGATGCCGCGGAGATCGCTGATCGAGAGCGTCTTTTTTTCTTCGACGCGCTTGAGCAGGACGCCTTCCGGCCGATCCTCGATCACGAGCTTCGTGCCCGGCTTCCAATGGAGCTTGTCGCGAAGCGCCTTGGGCAGGACGACCTGACCTCTGGAGGAGACGACCGTTTGCACCCGTCAAACCCCGGCCTTGGCCTCGATGTCCCGCACGCGCTCGCCGCGCTTGCGCGCACTGGCGCTCTTGAGCTGGCCGCAGGCGGCGAGGATGTCGCGGCCGCGCGGCGTGCGGATGGGCGCGCTGAGCCCGCCGTCGTTCACGATCTCGGCGAAGCGGTGCATGCGGTTGTTGGAGCTGCACTCGTAGGGCGCGCCCGGCCACGGGTTGAACGGGATCAGGTTCACCTTGGCGTGGATCGGCTTCAGGATCCGCACCAGCTCGCGGGCATCGGCGTCGCTGTCGTTGACGCCCTTCAGCATGGCGTACTCGAAGGTGATGCGCCGGCTGTTCCTGGCGCCCGGATAGGCGGCGCACGCGGCCAGCAGCTCGGCGATCGGCCATTTGCGATTGATCGGCACCAGGGTGTCGCGCACCGCGTCGTTCACCGCATGCAGGGAGACCGCGAGATTGACGTCGAGCGCCTCGCCGACCTTCGGGATCATCGGCACGACGCCCGAGGTCGAGAGCGTGATGCGCCGGCGTGACAATGCGATGCCCTGTTCGTCCATGACGACCTTCAGCGCCGTCGCCACGTTGTCGAAATTGTAGAGCGGTTCGCCCATGCCCATCATGACGATGTTGCTGAGCATGCGGGTGGTCTCGGTCGGCGTCGGCCACTCGCTGTAGCTGTCGCGCGCCACCATGAACTGGCCGACGATCTCGGCCGGGGCGAGGTTGCGCACCAGGGGCTGGGTGCCGGTATGGCAGAAGCTGCAGGTCAGCGTGCAGCCGACCTGGCTCGACACGCACACCGAGCCGCGATCCTCCTCGGGGATGTTGACGGTCTCGGCCTCGTTGCCGTCGGGGAAGCGCAGCAGCCACTTGCGCGTGCCGTCGACCGAGCGCTGCTCGGTGACGATCTCGGGCCGCTCGATGA
>JAEZHS010000184.1 GCA_023436825.1 Pseudomonadota bacterium
TCAAGAACGCCATCAAGAAGATGTCCTTCGTCAACGTCATGGGCAAAACCGTAACCTTCGACGACCACAATTCCGCGGGACGCTTCGTGGTCCTGCAAACGGTGCTGGACAAGAAAGTCGGCGTGGCGGACATCGTTGAGGTGAAATAACCCGGGGGTCCGGCTCAAGTCCGTCCCCCGGACACCGTGGGGACGGACTGCATGCAGATCGGTGTCATTGGCCTCGGACGGATGGGCGGCAACATCGTGCGCCGCCTGACACGCGCGGGACATTCCTGCGTGGTCTACGACGCCGATCCCGCGCCTGGCGCGGCGCTGGCCAAGGATGGCGCGACGGCGGTCACCTCGGTGCCGGCCATGGTCGAGGCCCTGCAGGCGCCGCGTACCGTGTGGGTGATGCTGCCCGCCGGCCGGATCACCGAAGAGACGATCAAGCAACTTGCCGGCCTGATGAATCCGGGCGACGCCATCATCGACGGCGGCAACACCAACTTCAAAGACGACGTGCGCCGCGCCCGTGAGCTGGCGCCCAAGGGCATCAAGTATCTGGATGTCGGCACGTCGGGCGGCGTGTGGGGACTGCAGCGCGGCTACTGCCTGATGATCGGCGGCGACACCGACGTGGTGCAGCGGCTCGATCCGATCTTCTCCGCGCTGGCGCCGGGACTGGGCTCGATCGAGCGGACGAAGGAGCGCGCCGAAGACGCAGCGGGCGAGAAGCTCGATCCGCGCGCCGAGCAGGGCTACATCCACGCCGGCCCGGTCGGTGCCGGTCATTTCGTCAAGATGATCCATAACGGCATCGAGTACGGCATGATGCAGGCCTTCGCCGAAGGCTTCGATATCATGCGCAACCGCAGCTCCACCAAGCTGCCGGCCGATGAGCGCTACGATCTCAACCTGGCCGACGTTGCCGAGGTATGGCGGCGCGGCAGCGTGGTGACGTCCTGGCTGCTCGACCTGACGGCAAGCGCGCTGGCCAAGAGCCCGCAGCTCGAAGGCTTCTCCGGCCATGTCGATGACAGCGGCGAAGGCCGCTGGACGATCGAGGCCGCCATAGAGGAAGCTGTGCCGGCCGACGTGCTGGCGGCGTCGCTGTTCGTGCGCTTCCGCTCGCGCCAGGATCATACGTTCGCCGAGAAGGTGCTGTCGGCAATGCGGCTGGGCTTCGGAGGTCACGTCGAAGCACCGAAGAAATAGCTAGAGGAGGTCTGCGATGCGTGTTGGCGCCTTCTATTTCCCGGCCGACTACGGAATCAACGTGGCGGAGCTGGCCAAGGCCCTCGAGGACCGCGGCTTCGATTCGCTGTTCGTGCCCGAGCACACCCACATCCCGGCCAGCCGCAAGTCGCCCTTCCCGGGCGGCGGCGAACTGCCCAAGCGCTACTCGCACACCCACGATCCGTTCGTGGCACTGAGCTTCGCCGCCGCGGCGACCAAGAAGCTCAAGCTCGGCACCGGCATCCTGCTGGTGCCGCAGCACGAGCCGATCGTCACGGCCAAGGCCATCGCCTCGCTCGACCAGCTCTCCGGCGGCCGCTTCATCTTCGGCATCGGCGGCGGCTGGAACGTCGAGGAGATGGAGAACCACGGCGCCAAGTACCAGACGCGCTTCAAGCAGATGCGCGAGCATGTGCTGGCCATGAAGGAGCTGTGGACCAAGGAGGAAGCCTCCTACAACGGCGAGTTCGTGAAGTTCGACCGCGTCTGGTCGTGGCCGAAGCCGGCGCAGAAACCGCATCCGCCGGTGATCCTGGGCGGCGAGACCGACCATACGCTGCGCCGGGTCATCGAGTACTGCGACGGCTGGTTTCCGCGGCCGCGTGGCGGCTTCGATGTCGTGAAGGGCGTCGCGCATCTGCACCAGATGGCGGAGAAGGCGGGCCGCGATCCGTCGACCATCACGACCATCGTGTTCGGCGCGGCCAACGACGCCAAGGCGCTGGAGAGCTACGACAAGGCCGGCATCCAGAGCGCGCTGCTGGCGATCCCCGACGAGAGCCGCGACGAGATCCTGCGCTATCTCGACAAGATCGCGCCGCTCGCGAAGCGGCCGCTGGCCGCATGACCGTTGCCATCGGCCTCGGCCTGATGGAGTTCCCGTTCGCCGGGGCGGGGGACTACTGGCGCTGGGTCGACCTCTGCGAGGCGGGCGGCGTCGATTCGCTGTGGCAGACCGATCGGCTTATAAGCCGCCAACCGATCCTGGAATGCATGTCAGCGATGGCGGCCTTGGCCGGCCGCACGCGCCGCCTGCGCTTCGGCATGAACGTGGTGTCGCTGGCCCTGCGCGATCCGGTGCTCCTGGCCAAGCAGTGCGCCACCATCGATGTGCTGTCCGAAGGCCGCCTGCTGCCGGGCTTCGGCATCGGCAGCCCGCTGGGACCGGAATGGGAGGCGCTCGACATCGACACCAGGACGCGCGGCCGGCGGACCGACGAATCGCTGCAGATCATCGCCCGGCTGTGGCGCGAGGACAGCGTCGACTTCGAAGGCAGGCACTACAAGCTCAGGGGCGCGTCGATCTCGCCCAAGCCGGTGCAGCCCGACCTGCCGATGTGGATCGGCGGTTCGTCGGAGGCCGCGATCCGGCGCACGGCACGTTACGGCACGGGCTGGCAATCCGGCGCCGAATTGCCGGACGTTGTCGGCAAGGTGGTAGCCGCCATCAAGAAGGCGACGGCCGAGGCCGGCCGCACCATCGATGAGGACCACTACGGTGCGGCCTTCCCGTTCTATTTCGGCAGCCCGAACGACAGTGTGCTGTCCGGCGCCATGGCCGCCTACCAGAAGCGGACAGGCCGAGATCCGTCGGGCTACTTCGCCATCGGCGACGAGAAGGTGATCCTCGAGCGGGTCGCCGAGTACGTGGCGGCCGGGGTCGAGAAGTTCATCCTGCGGCCCGTCGGGCCCGATGGCGATGCGATCATCGCCCAGACCCGCAAGCTCATCGAAAGGGTGCTGCCGCAGGTCGAGGCGCGGTGGCCGAAGAAGGCGAAGGCGGCCTAGAATTCTGTCATCCTGAGCGCAGCGAAGGATCTCATGGCGATTGCCTCCGGCATGCTTCGTTGAAGCGCCATGAGGTCCTTCGCTGCGCTCAGGACGACAAGAACGGAGGAAGCAATGCATATCGGCGCGGCGATGTTCTTCACCGACTACTCCATGACGCCGGCGGAGCTCGCCACGGCGCTGGAGGAACGCGGCTTCGAATCGGTGTGGGCGCCCGAGCACTCGCACATCCCGCTGACGCGCAAGTCGGAATGGCCGGGCGGCGGCGAGTTGCCCAAGAAGTACTACGATGCCATGGACCCCTTCGTGACGCTGACGGCGGCCGCCGCGGCCACCAAGAGCCTGAAGGTCGGCACCGGCGTTTGTCTCGTGAACCAGCGCGATCCCATCCAGACCGCCAAGGCGGTGGCCTCGATCGACCAGATCTCCGGCGGCCGTTTCCTGTTCGGCGTCGGCAACGGCTGGAACCAGGACGAGATGGAGAATCACGGCACCGACTTCGAGAGCCGCCACAAGCTGGTGCGCGAGCGCATCGAGGCCATGAAGGTGATCTGGACCAAGTCCAAGGCCGAGTATCACGGCGACATGGTGAAGTTCGATCCCATGATGGCCTGGCCCAAGCCGGTGCAGAAGCCGCACCCGCCGGTGCTGGTCGGCGGCGCCTTCC
>JAEZHS010000505.1 GCA_023436825.1 Pseudomonadota bacterium
TAGAGCGTGATGGGTTGAAGTTTGGCATATCCTGCCTGAGCGAAGTAGTTGGAGCATTCGGCAGGGGATGTGAGGGGCAAGATTTCGGCGACGGCGTCAAGGACGGCCTCGGCCGTGCGCTTGGCGGCCTTTCGCAGCCAGTGCTTGAGCTTGGCGAAGAACTTTTCGATGGGATTAAGATCTGGGGAGTACTTGGGCAGGAAGAAGAGCTTGGCGCCCGCAGCGCGGATGGCGTTGCGAACAGCCTTGCTCTTGTGAGAGCCAAGATTGTCGAAGATGACGATGTCGCCCGGCTTGAGCGTGGGCACGAGGACCTCCTGGACGTACTGAAGGAAGCTCTGCCCGTCGATGGGGCCATCGATGAGCCACGGTGCGGTGAGCCGATCGTGGCGCAGAGCGGCCAGGAAGGTCATGGTCTTCCAGTGGCCGTGTGGCGCCGTACCTGGCAACCGTTGTCCGCACGGTGCCCATCCTCGTAGTGGCGCCATGTTGGTCTTGGTCCAGGTCTCGTCGATGAAGACCAGGCGCGCCGGGTCAATGCGGTTCTGATGGGCCATCCACTGCAGGCGGCGGCGCGCTACATCCGGCCGGTCGCGCTCACTGGCGACCAGTGTCTTTTTTTGTAACTGAGCTTCTCGCCGTGAACGAAGTCCCAGACCGTATGGTAGTCGACCTGCAAGCCACGCTCGGCCAACTCGTCGACCAGGCCGCGCAGCGTGAAGTCTTGCCCCCGGCAACGTTCGAGCAGCCAGTCGCGATACTCGCCAACGATCTTCTTCGGCCGGCAGCCTCCCATCGGCTTGGCCGCCACACTGCCCGTCTCACGGAACCGGCGTACCCAGCCGATCGCCGTCTTGATGCCTATCCCAAAACGCTCGGCCGCCTGCCGCCGCGACAGGCCTTCCTGCTCAACTGCCTGTACCACCCGCTCTCGAAGGTCCATCGAATACGGTCGAGCCATTCACGCTGGCCTCCTGCGCCCAGCCAGCATCTTGAATCACTTCTCGACCCTCTTGGGAATCCCCTTCCGATTCGGAATAAACCCATCCCGCTCTAGTGCGCCACCAGCAGCGGCACGGTCATGCTGGCGAGCAAGGTGCGGCTGGCGCCGCCCCACACCCACTCGCGCATGCGCGAATGGCCGTAGAGGCCCATGACGATGAGATCGACGTCCTGATCGGCCGCGCGTGACAGGATGATCTCGCCGATATCCGAATCGCCGGCGGTGTCGCGTTTGACGGTCGCCTTCACACCGTGGCGGGCAAGCCAGGCGGTGACGTGTTCGCCGCCGTCCTCGGAATCGACGAGCAGGATGATCGCTTGCTCCGCCCGTTTCAGGATCGGCAGCGCACCGGTCGCCGCCCGCGCCGCCTCACGGCTGCCGTTCCAGCACAGCATCACGGTCCGTCCGGGCGGCTTGGCGGCGCCGATATGAGGCACGATCAGCGTCGGCCGCTCGCCCGACATGCCGATCGTCTCGGCGAGGTCGGCCGGCGTCGTCGTCGACGACGCATCAGGCTCGGCCTGCCCGACGATCACCAGATCGGCGTAGCGGGCGTACGCCGCCACGACCTCCTCGGCCAACCCGTCGGCCACGCGCCATTCGCCTGCAGGGTTCGCGGCCCCAATGGCATCGCGGAAGGCCGCGGCGGCGAGGGCCTCGTCGGCCTTCGTAGCGTTCTCATAGGTTCTATAGAGGCTGTCCATTGCCGGGCCGGCATCGGTGAAGGCCGGCGCCTGGAACGGCCGGCGGACGTAGAGGGCGACGACATGCGCCTCGAAGCGAGCCGCGAGATCCGCCGAAAGCTTCAGCCGCTTCGACGCGCTCGGACCGGTGTCGACATGAACCAGGATCGTCTTGTAACCCAAGCGCGCCCTCCGCAGTGTGCCCGACGACAACGATCGAGAGCGGCCGAAGGATGCGAAACGCGAGCGGTTCCACCAATTCGGAAACGCCCTAGCCGTGCGGCACTTCGAAGAGTTGCCGAATGCGGCCGACCAGCTGGGAGAACGACGGCGTTGCGCCCCGCGCACTGTCGCCGCCGGCCACGACCGCGGCCATGTGGGTGCGGCGCGACAGCGTCAGGCTGATCTCGTCGGCAATACTCGGCCTGTCATGCATCAGCTTGGCAAGGGCCGCCTGGGCGACCTCATAGACGACCACGAATGTCAGGGCGCGCGCCGTCCCGGGTTCACCGCTTCCCGTGAACAGGCCCGCTTCGCCGAAATAGTCGCCCGGCGCCAGGCGGCTCAATTCGACATCGCTGTCGCCTGCGTGGCGGGATACCTCGATGACTCCTGTCCGGACGATCACCAGGCAATTGAGCTTCGCCCCTTGTTCAACGAGGACGTCGCCCTTGCGATAGGTCTTGCGCGTCATGGTGTCGGCCAAGGTCGACTTTTCATCGTCCGTCAGGGACATGAACACCGGGACGGCCTCCACCAGCCGCAGGGCCGTGCCCTTGGGAGGCGCGGCCGGCACCTGGGCGGGCGCAGCGGCGAGCACGGCGGCCGGCAAGTCCCGCGGCTGCGCCAGCGCCAGGCCGGCGGCCCGCGTATGGCGATAGATGAGGTCATAGACCTCGTGCCTGGCCGTCGCCGCCTTCTCGAAGTCGCGGACGCGGAACGACAGCTCCATCTCGACCGCCTGGCCGTCGAGCGACTTGATCTCAACCGACGGCGCCGGACTCTCCATGATGGAGGTGCTGTTGAGCAGCACGGTGCGCATGAGATCGGAGATCGCCGACGGCGCCGTGGTCGGCGCCACGCGGACGCGCAGCTTCACGCCATGGCTGCGATTGGGGCTGCTGAGATTGGTGAGCTGGGCCTTCGCCAGGCCGCTGTTGGGCAGCACCACCAGATCGTTCGAGGCGTTGAGAAGGTGCGTCGCCCGCCAGTTGGTCTCCACGACGCGGCCTTCGAGGCCATCGCTCAGCACGATCCAGTCGCCGACCTCATAGGCCTTGCTGAGGTTGAGCGCGATTCCCGAGAAGACGTCGGCCAACGTGCTCTGCAGGGCGAGGCCGAGAATGATGGCGAACACGCCCGACGTGGCGATCAGCGTGCCGACCGGCGCGCTGAACACATAGGCCACCACCGAGAGGGCGGCGCTGAGATAAATGAGGCCGACGACCAAGTCCTGGATCAGCCGGCCCTCGCGAGGACGCCGCTCGAAGATCAGGAACACGCGCGTGAAGCCGGTCAGCACCCAGGCGGCGTTGATCCACCAGATGATCTTGGCCGTGGCGACGAACACGCGCTCGAAAGCAGGCGTCGTGTCGGGCGCGATCTCGTAGGGAACGATGTCGTGGTGGTAGAGCAGCGCCGTCAGGGCGAGGAAGAAGGCGAGCTGGAAGACGAGCCGCTGCGCCGGATAGCGGCGCAGCAGCACACGGGTGATGAGCGCGCCCAACACGGCAAGGACTCCGGTCTGCACGAAGAGGTCGGCGACCAGCTCCCTGAATGTAAGGCCCTCCATCACGTTCCTCCCGGCAGCCACACGGTCATGCCCGGTTGAAGGCCATCATCCTCCTTGGCATCGATGGGATCGAGCCTCATTCGGAAGCTGTTGAGATCGTGATCACCGACGGCCCGTGCCGCCCGCCAGGTGGCGAACTCGCCGAGCGGACGCAGCTCGGTGACCCGTGCGGCGAGCGGTTTGCCGCCGTCAGTGGTCAAGGTCACATCGCTGCCGATTCTCAGCCGGCCCAGGGTGTCCTCGCGCAGGGTGAAGGCAAACCAGCGCTCCTTGCCGACATAGAGGGTCAGCACCGGCTTGCCGATCGGCAGGATCTCTCCCGGTTCGGCGACCAGGACGCCCACCGTGCCGTCGACCGGCGCCACGAGCCGGGTCTTGGCCAATCTCGCCGCCAGGTCGGCGACGGTCGCCTCGGCGAGCGCCACCCTGGCATCGGCCAAGGCACGCTCCTCGGCCGTCGGCCCGGCCTTCGCTGCCGCAAGCTGGGCGCTCTTCAGCGCAAGATCGGCCCGCGCCTTGGCGAGCGAGGCGTTGCTTGCATCGAGATTCTGCCGGCTGGCGAAGTCGCGCACCGCCAGCGCCGCGGTGCGCGCCTGTTCCTGTTCGGCCAGCAGGAGGTTGGCCTGGGCGGTATCGACAGCCTCGACAAGGATCGCGACCTCCTCGGCACGCAGGCCGACATAGATGCGGTCGCGCTCCGCCTTGGCGCTCCTGACGGCCGCCTCGGCCTCCCCCAGGGAGGCGGCCAGCTCAGGATTGCTGAGCACGGCCAGCAGGTCGCCCTTGCGCACCGACTGGCCAGCCTGCACCTCGATCGACGCGAGCCGCCCGGTGACCTCCGGCGCAATGCGGATCTCGGTCTGCCGTACCATGCCGGCGACAGGCGGCGGCGCATGGTGCCGCGGCATCCAGAGAAAAGCGGCCGCGGCGACACCCAGGGCAACGACGACCAGGCCTATGATCAGCCGGCGCCTAAGCTGCGCGTTCATCGGCCCTCCCGCGCATCAGCCAGGGGCTGGTCGCCGCGGCGGCGAGCCCGCCATACAGCACCGTAAGCCCCCACAGCCTCGCCCAGTCGTCGAAGACGTCGGCGATCCTTGCATCCATCTGGTTGATGCGGATCAGCCCGTCGATCGCCGAGGTGCTGGGAAAAATGAAGCTCACCGCGCGCAGCGCCGGCGGGATTGCTTCGACCGGCCAGGCGACTCCCACCAGAAAGAACAGCGGCAGGCTGACCGCGATGAACAGCAGCACGGCGGTCTCGCGCCGCGTGAACCACGAGCTGACGAACTGCCCGAGGAAGCTCACCGAGCGGATGAACGGCAGCAGGAACGCCAGCAGGTCGCCGAGCCTGGCGGTCGCCGAGAAGCCGTAGACGCGCGGCAGCACGACCAGGAACAGGGTCGCGCCCGGCAGGACCAGCAACAGATGCGCCAGGCCCTGACCCAGCACCGCCGCGGGCCCGCCGCGGCGCCAGCGTGCGCCCGGCCCGCTCTGCTCGAAGGCGACGCCGCTCAGGGTCGCGGCCCCCATCAGCAGGGTCTGCTGCAGGATCAGCATGAAGGCCGCCGGCACGATGTAGCTGGCATAGCCGCCGGTGGGATTGAACAGCGGCTGGTTGATCACCTCGATGGGTGAGCTGCGCGCCAGGGCCGCGCGATAGAGGCTGCCGTCGGGCCGTGAATCGCGCGATTGCAGATCGGCGTTCACCGCTGCGTTCGCCTCGAGGATGCCCTGCAGGGTGCGGTTGTAGAGCAGGAAGTAGACCGAATCGACGTAAGCCGGCAGCCGCGCCCGGCGACCCGCCAAGACCTCGCGCTCCGTCCCTTCGGGAATGTCGAGAATGGCGAATACCTCGCGCCGCTGCAGCGCTGCCTGCGCGTCGGCAAGCGTATTGAAACGCGCGGCGACCCGGATCGCCTCATGGGCGTTCAGGCTCTGCACCAGCCGGCGGCTGATCTCCGTGGAATCCTCGTCGACGACGGCGATCGGGATGGCACGCACGAGTTGGCCGAGATAGGGCTGCGGATAGAACACGCCGTAGATGATCGGCGCGAGGACCAGCAGGCCGAAGGCGCCGCGGTCGCGCAAGGCGCGTCCGTACTCGGCCGCGAAGGCCTGCACGATGCCGCGATTGGGACTGTCGGGAGCGGCTTGCTCTTCCTGCGGCAGCGGCTTTCCGGCGATGGATCGCAGGCGCAGGGCGGCGAGGCTCAGGAAGACCACGGCCAGCCCGGCCAGGATGGCCAGCGGCTCTATCGAATCGCGCGCCGGTGTGCCGCGCGCGGCTTGGTCGGACAGGACCTGCATGTACCAGCGCATCGGCAGCAGGCTGCCCCAGAAGCGCGCGAAGTCGCCCATCGCCAGCACGGGGAAGCCAACGCCGGCGAACCCAAAGGCCGGCGAGCAGAAGATGCCGGTGAGCGACAGGCCGAAGGCGAGATTGCGCACCAGAAGCTGAAACAGCGCGCCGACACAGAGATAGGCCGCGATGAACAGGCAGCCGGCGAGGCCGGCGACGACCGGATCGCCGCGGAACGGGATCATGAAGCCGTCGTGGATGGTGAACGCGGCAATCACCAGCAGCAGAACGAAGATGCCGAAGTAGGGCATGAGCTTGCCGATCAGCGCCGTCAGCGCATCGCCGTCCGCCGCGGCCAGCCATTCCCTCATGTTGCGTCGGCTGAACTCCGAGCCGACCGCATAGCCCGCCGCGATGGCGATCACGACATGCAGGACCATCGGCAGGATGGCGCGCAGCAGGAACTGCGCGTAGTTCATCGCCGGATTGGTGAGCACATACTGCTCGACCACCAGGGGGCCCAGCGCATAGCCGCCACGCTGCGGTGCTCTCGGCAGCTCGGCGATGGCGGCCGTCAGGGCCGCCGACAGCGCGCCCGAGGCGATGTTGCCCGGCGTGAAATACTGCTTGTTGTGGAAGATCACGATCTGCGGCCGCTTGCCGGCCTGGACGTCGCGCTCGAGGTTGCGCGGAATATAGACGGCGGCGATGGCCTCACCGGACCGAACCGCCTGCATGGCGCCGTTGAGGTCGGTCGATCGCCGGGTCACCGCCACCCCGGGGGCGGCGTTCACCGCCTGGACGAAGATCGACGAGGTCTCGGTGCGGTCGGCATCGACGACGTCGACCCTGAGGTCGCGCACCACGGCGCTGCTGAAGGTGAAGGACAGCACGGCGAAGGCGAGCAGCGGCACCCCGACCACCAGGAACAGGGCGACGCGGTCCTGCCAGATCCATCGGACCTCGCGCCAGGCGACCGCGACAAGGCCGGTTTGCGGATATGCCATCAGGGCTTCTTCCAGTCCGCGTAGACGCTCATGCCCGGCCGCAGCTCGGGCATGGGATTGACGGGATAGGCGCGGATCTCGAAGGTGCGCAGATCGAAGTCGCCGGTCGCGCGCGTCGCGCGCCAGCCGGCATATTCGCCGCGCGTAGCGATCTTGCGCACCACGACCGTGATCGGCTTGTCGCCCAGGGCCGGCGCCTTGACCTCGAACTGGTCGCCGATCTTCAGACCCTTCACCAGGTCCTCGCGCAATTCGAAGCGCATCCAGACGTCGGACAGGTCGACCAGCGTCAGCAACGGCACGCCGGGCGAGACGTATTCGCCGGGATCGGCGCCGGTGTGGTAGACCTGCGCCGATACCGGCGACTTCACGGTGAGTTCCGCGACCTGCGCCTGCAGCGTGGCGATCGCCGCCTCGGCCTTGGTCAACGCCGCCTTGGCCACGCCGCGCTCCTCGGCCGTGTAGCCGTTGACGGCTTCATCCAGCGCCAGCTTGGCCTGCTGCTGGCTGCGTCGCGCGACGTCGAGCGATGCCGTCGCCTCGTCGAGCTTCTGGACCGAGGCGAAGTCGCGTGCCGTCAACACCTTGGTGCGGTCGTAGGTCTGCTCCGCGAGCTTGGCGCTGGCTTCGGCCGAGGCGAGCGCCGCGCGGCGGGCATCGACGACCTCGGCGCGGGTGCCGATCTCGATGCGCTTCAGATCGGCGGCGGCCACGGCGCGAGCGGCCTCGGCCTCCTTGAGCCGCGTCAGCAGCTCGGGATTGTCGATCGTGACCAGGACCTGGCCCGCCTTGACGTCTTCGCCGCGATGCACCGGGCGGCTCGCGACACGACCATCGACACGGGCCGCGATGTCGACGCGCGTGGCGTCGGCCTCGCCCTGCACGATCAGCGGCTGCGGCCGCGCGAGATACCACAGCGACACGCCGAGGATGACAGCGATGGAGACCGCCACAATGATGGTTGCGGCCCGCGGCACACCGGCATTTGTCCTGGTCGTCATGGGCGTAGCCCCCGTGGTCTCCAAGAGCGTTTTCGAACAGGAGGTGCTTGGCTGCCAGTTATACGTTCGTAGGGTGGGCACGCGCACGCCGAAGAGAGGTCGCCGCACGCCTCTGATGCGAAATTGACGTTGCAGCCGCTCTGTACCGACTTTCCTCCGAGGGCATTAGACCGCTATGCTCAATCGACAATAAACGCCCATTTACGCCGCCGCTTTCGGAGGGCTTTCCGCGATGACCGTCGCCACTCGCGTTCCGCTGGTTTTCGGAGATTACGCGCTCGAGGATCGTTACCGGCTCGACAAGGGTCGGGTCTACATGACCGGCATCCAGGCGCTGGTGCGCCTGCCCATGATGCAGCGCCAGCGCGACCTCGCCGCCGGGCTCAACACCGGCGGCTTCATCTCCGGTTACCGCGGCTCGCCGCTTGGCATGTACGACCACGCTTTGTGGACAGCGAAGAAGTACCTCAAGGAAAATAACATCCACTTCCAGCCGGGCCTGAACGAGGACCTCGCCGCCACCGCGGTGTGGGGCACTCAGCAGGTCAACCTGTTCCCCGGCGCCAAGGTCGATGGCGTGTTCTCGATCTGGTACGGCAAGGGGCCCGGCGTCGACCGCTCGATGGACGTGCTGAAGCACGGCAATGCCGCCGGTTCGTCGGAGCATGGCGGTGTGATCGTGCTGGCGGGCGACGACCATGGCGCCCAGTCCTCGACCTTGCCGCATCAGAGCGAGCAGGTCTTCTCGGCCGCCATGATCCCGGTGATCAATCCGGCGAACGTGCAGGAGTATCTCGACTTCGGCCTGCTGGGCTTCGCCCTGTCGCGCTACTCGGGCTGCTGGATCGGCTTCAAGGCGATTTCCGAGACGGTCGAATCGGGCGCTTCGGTCTGGGTTGATCCCGAGCGCATCAAGATCGTCATGCCGACGGACTTCCAGCTCCCGCCGGGCGGCCTCGGCATCCGCAATCCCGATCCGCCGATGGAGGCGGAGAAGCGCCTGCACGGCCCGAAGATGGCGGCGGTCAAGGCGTTCGTGCGCGCCAACGGCTTCGATCGCATCGTCATCGATCCCGCCCAATCGGGCACAAGGGCGCGCATCGGCATCATGACCACGGGCAAGGCCTATCTCGACACGCGCCAGGCCCTGGAAGACCTCGGCATCAACGACGAGCGGGCGCGCGCGCTCGGCATCCGCATCTACAAGGTCGGCATGACCTGGCCGCTGGAGCCGGAAGGCGCGCGGCGCTTCGCCGAAGGCCTTCAGGAAGTGATCGTCATCGAGGAGAAGCGCTCCAACCTCGAGGAGCAGCTCGTCCACCTTCTCTACAATATGCCGGCCGACCGCCGGCCGCTGGTGATCGGCAAGTCCGACGAGACCGGCCGCATCATTCTGCCGAGCGAAGGCGAGCTGACGCCGACCGGTGTCGCCATGGTGATCGCCGGGCGCCTGATGAAGCACATGGGCGAATCGCCCGAGCTCAAGCAGCGGCTGGCCCGTCTCGAAGCCAAGGAGAAGCTGCTGGCCGCGCCGCCGCCCAAGGTGGCGCGCACGCCGTACTTCTGCTCGGGCTGCCCGCACAACACCTCGACGCGCGTCCCGGACGGCAGCCGCGCCATGGCCGGCATCGGCTGCCACGGCATGGCGATCTGGATGCCCGAGCGGCGCACCGCGCTGATCTCCCACATGGGCGGCGAAGGCGTGCCCTGGGTCGGCCAGGCGCCGTTCAGCGGCGACAATCACATCTTCCAGAACCTGGGCGACGGCACCTACTACCACTCCGGCCTGATGGCGATCCGCCAGGCCGCGGCCGCCGGCGTCAACATCACCTACAAGATCCTGTTCAACGACGCCGTCGCCATGACCGGCGGCCAGCCGCACGACGGGCCGCTGACGGTCCCCGAGATCACCAAGCAGGTCGCGGCCGAGGGCGCCAAGAAGGTCGTCGTCGTTACCGACGAGCCCGACAAGTATCCGCCGGGCACCGACTTCGCCCACGGTGTGAGCATCCGCCATCGCGACGAGCTCGACGCCGTGCAGCGCGAATTGCGTGACATCCCGGGCCTCACCGTGCTGGTCTACGACCAGACCTGCGCCGCCGAGAAGCGTCGTCGGCGCAAGCGCGGCACCTTCCCCGATCCCGCCAAGCGCGTGTTCATCAACGACACGGTATGCGAAGGCTGCGGCGACTGCTCCGACAAGAGCAACTGCGTGTCGGTGAAGCCGCTCGAGACCGAGCTCGGCCGCAAGCGCCAGATCGACCAGAGCAACTGCAACAAGGACTTCTCCTGCCTCAACGGCTTCTGCCCGTCCTTCGTGTCGGTGCATGGCGGCACGCCGGCCAAGGCCAGGCGCCCGCAGTTGAAGGTCGTGCAGGACGATCCCTTCACCCAGCTGCCCATGCCGACCGTGCGGCCGCTCTCGGAAGCCTACGGCATCCTGGTGACCGGCATCGGCGGCACCGGCGTGATCACTGTCGGCGCCCTGATCGGCATGGCCGCCCACCTCGAAGGCAAGGGCTGCACCGTGCTCGACTTCACCGGCCTTGCCCAGAAGAACGGCGCGGTGATGAGCCACGTGCGACTCGCGCCCAAACCGGAGGACCTGCACGCCGTGCGCATCGCCGC